>JAOUDU010000050.1 GCA_029859085.1 Gammaproteobacteria bacterium
GGCGTTGATAATCGCGGCGGGCGCCTGCGCGGACAGGCAGCGTGCAACAGCCGCGGGATCGCCAATATCGAGCTCCTGCCGCGCCAGCGCCACGCAGTCCAGCAGCGGGTCCGCCGTGCAGCACAGCTCCAGGCCCAATTGCCCGGCGGCGCCCAGCACGATTACTTTCTGCTTCAAATCATCTCCTTTCAGCCAGCGCAGCCGCGCTGCACTCGCCCTCGGTCGGGGGGCTATCTTATACTGCTGCCATACCCCTGCCTACTTGCGGCCGTATCCACAGGAGAAAGACCTGCTTGACCACCAGCGCGGAAGACCCCGAGCAGCTGCACGAGTGCGCGCGACAACTGGCGGCGGGCGAACTTCCTGCCGGCTGGGATATCGTGCCCGGTTCATCTTACTCCCGGGTGGCGGTCAACGCCGGGCTGAAGGTCTATTACAAGGAATTTCGACCCCGCAGCCCGTTGCAACGCCTGCTCGCCCTGCTGTGGGGCAGCCGCGTCACCAGGGCGCGCCGGGGCAGCGATGCCCTGTTGTATGCAGGCATCGAGGCGCCCGCAAACCTGGCCTGGGGCAGTCTGCCGGGCGGCGGCGAGTACATGTTCACACGAGCGGCCGCCGGCCAGGATGTCGCCAGTTGGCTGACGACCACGCTGGCGACCAGGAGCGGTGAAGCCCTGGCGACAAGGCGCAAGCTGCTGGCGGCACTGGGTATATTCGTGGGCCGGGTACATGCCACCGGTTTTGTCCCGGGAGAGCTGAAGCCCGGCGATGTACTGGCGGACCTGCTGGACGATCGCTTCCAGTTCACGCTGATAAACAACGAGCGCACCGTCAAAAAAATGCCCCCGCCGGGCCGCATGCTGCTGCGCAACCTGATGGAGCTGAACCTGTTACCACCCTCGGCCCTGAGTCGCACCGACCGTATGCGTTTTTTCGTCGGCTGGCGCCGGCAGCTGCGGGAACTTTCCCCGATCGAGGCAAAAGTCGTGGCGGCGGAAGCCTACCACTGGGCCATGCGGCTGATGTACGAGCGGGGCCAGTTATAGTCCCCGGGGCGCCATGACAGGCCATTGGCGCGTTTGAGCCCGTTCTGCTAACTTCAGTGGTGCCGCCAGCTTCACTCCCGGCCCGCAAACATTATGAGGATGCGCCATTGTCATTCACCCCCGGCACCATCGAAGAACTCAATCTCCTGTTGCAGTTTGACAGTTCAACACTGGATCGCGGCATCAAGGTGCACTCGAATGCCCGCGGGGAAGTCATAGCCGCCTGCCAGGCCCTGTTTGACCGGGGGCTGGTGAGCCAGCCTGATGGCGGCTACCTGACCGATGCCGGCGTCGAGGCCCTGGCCCACGCGCAATCACTTGCCGGCCTGTTAAATGCAAGCGCGCCGGCCCGGGCCGGATAGCGCTCACCCCCGATGATCAGGGGCGGGGGGGAGTCCAGCCTCATGCCCAGTCGCTTTTGCGGCGGCCTCGTTTTTTCTCCCGCCTGTTGGCCTGTCCGCTGGTGTCATAGAGTTGCGATTTCAAAGCGGACGGGTGTCGCCTGTCTTCACCGGATTCGCGTCGATCATCGTGATGAGCGTACCTGCATCCGCACTGGGAATTCGCGCAACCAGCAAGCGGCAAGCCCGGTACATCTCGATCCCTGTCGAGAAAACGCTTGTTGCCTATCGCTTTCACCGCCTCGCAGGCAGAATCTCCGAAAACTATCGAGGTCGCCCTGTAGGGAAGTCTCGGCGCGGCAGGGACAGTCTTTGACGCATGCATTTTTTTGCGTTCATGTGCCGCATCATCTGCTTTCCGCGTTTTTGTACGCGCAGCCAACAACAAAGCCAAAATCGCGATGACGACAAACACCGAGGCTACTATTTTCATTCCCGATCCGGCGGTCACGCCTTAACAGTATTTTTTATGGTCAAGCTACCCGGCGACCCGCGCAGGCGCCCTCCCCCTGCTTGTATTTGTACACTTCCAGGTTGCCGGAAAAAAGGAATAGATCGCGAAATGTGGCGTTTTTTCCTGGTGGTCATGGCAGCAGCTTGCGACGGTATACAGCGGTCAGGAAGATACCAATTCCGTCGCTAACACAGCGGTTTATAGACTTTGCCGTACATGTTGGCGTGCCGCAACCGTATCGGGTCGGCGGCTGCACGGATCGCTGGAACCAGCAGATCCGGCGCTTGTTTCGCCGCAATGCAGTAGCTTTGCAGGAACAGGTTGTACTGCTCCCGGCTGGCGCCGAGCTCTTCGGCGTCGACAGTGAAACGCGCAAGGTCGCGCACTTGCCGGGCTGCCGGGATGCGGGCCGCAACGGCCGCGGATTTCAAATTGCGCACCGCGTCCAGGTCCACCAGGAAAAACCGCTCGCCGTTCCACAGCAGGTTGCTCCATTTGCAATCGCCGTGGGCAAAGCCGGCGCGGTGGAGCGAGGCCACCGTATCCCCCGCGCCGCGCATCAGCAGCCCGGCCAACCCGGCATCGGGTTGCTCCAGCCACAGCCGCCGCAGGTCCCGCCCCCCGGGAATGCCTGCGGTCAGCAGCAGCATACCGTCCGGCAACAGCACGCAGGCCCTGGGAGCGGGCACCGGCAGGCCCCGGCTTGCGAGCGCGCCGGCCATATCAAAACTGCGCAGCGCGCGGGCGTAACCCAGCCGAAAGCCGAGTCGCTGCCAGCGGGATTTCGCCCGGTAAAATTTCAGGAAACAGGGTTGGCCGCGTATTTCCAGCAATCCCGCACCGCTGTGGGTATCGCTTTTCAGCAAGTGCGTGTGCTGTTCCATCCAGGCCACCGTATCGGCGGGTGCCCGGGCGAGATCCTCGCACAGGGATTCGGCCCACATCGAGCCGCGCATGATCCGCGGGGACATCTGCACCCTAGCGACTCCGCGCCTTCAGGGCCGGCGGCTCGCGCCCGTGGGCCTTGCGGTAGAGCTTGCCGGCCTGCCGCTCCACCTGCCGCCACAGTCGCCTGTCGCGCCCCAGCGGCGCCCGCAGGTCGCCCGCGCTGTAGTGCGAGATAAAGCGCAACAGGTCGCGTTGGTCGAGCCCGCAATCCATCGCGGAAAAGTACAGCCCCGCCAGGTCCTTGACCCGCCAGCGGCGCGGAGTGCGCCCGCGTATCTGCGCGCGGTGCAGGTCGATCAGGTAGCAGCGCGTTTCGGGCTCCTGCAGGCTGAACTCGTCGAGATGGAAGTGGCAGAGATAAAAGTCACGATGGTTGATACCCATCTCGTGCATGCGCCGCGCGCTCTCCGCCAGTGCGCGAATAAGGCGCATGCGAACAGCCGGCAGCGGCGGCTGCGCGGCCCAGTTGGCGCAGTAGTGCTCGAGGCTGACCGTTCCGGTCAGCCCGGCTGTGACGATCATCGAGCGCACCGCAGCCGGATTCCGCCCCTGCCGGGCATAAGCGCCAATGGTCAGCGTGTAGACCCCGGCCCGCTGCAGCTCGATTACCGCGCGATACTCGTTGCGCGCCGATACCACCGGCAGTCGCAGCTGCAGCAGGTTCTTGAATACCTCGAGCCAGCCGATGCCCGTGTGCAGCTTCAGGAACCAGGGTTTGCCGCGGTACTCGAAACGCAGGGTTTTGCGTCCCTCCTTGTCGCGGTAAATATCCGCCGGCTGAGCCTTCGCGGCGACATCCTGCGCCCAGGCCAGCAGGGGACCGGCGCTCCTGGCCCGGGCCAGCTCGCCGATTGCGAATCCGTCTGCCAGGTAGTAGTCAGTCATTGGCGCGGTCCCGTTTGCGCCGGATGAGCTGCTCGATCAGGGTTGCGCCTGCACTGTGCAACGAGTACAGGTCTTCACTCGCGGCATAGGCCAGGCCGCTGGCCCGGCACTTGTCGCGAAACGCACCGTCGAGCATCTGCGCCAGGGCGGCGTCGAGGGCGTCCTGGCTGAACGGCTCCGGCAACACGAGCCCGGCGCCGGCGGTCTCGATATGGTGGGCGTAGCCGCACGCCGCAGTCGTCACCACCGGCAGGCCGGCGACGAGCGCCTCCAGCAGCACGATGCCAGCCGCCTCGCTGCGCGCAGGATGCACCAGCACATCCGCCGCCAGCAGCAGGTCGGCGATATCATCCCTACCCCCCAGGAAAATCACCTGTTCCTGCACCTGCTGCCGCCGGACCAGCAGGCCGAAACGGCCTATCGCATCCTGGCCGGCGACATAGAGCCGCAACCTGAGGTCGGGTTGCGCCGCGCGCAGGTTCGCCACCCCGCGAATAGCCCGGTCCAGGCCCTTGGTAATAAAACCGGACCCGATAAACAACAGGGTATACACATCGTAGGTCAGGCCCAGGCGATGGCGCGCACCCGCGCGCCGGGAAACCGCATCCGCCGGCCGCCGCCGGTCCGGCGCGACACCCGGGGGCAGCAGGTGCATGCGCGCCTGGGGGGTGCGGTAGAGCCGCTCAAACTTGCGCTGCTCGGCTGCGGAAACAAGCAGTATTTCAGTGGCGCCGGCGGGGTCGAACACCGCCCGCTCCCAGGCGGCAAAGTGGCGGAAGCGCCAGCCCAGGCGGTACAGCAGGTTCCTTTCCCGCAGGGCCTTGTCCAGATAGCAGGGATCACCGGCGTAGTAGACATCCAGGCCCGGCATCTTGTTGAAACCGATCACGCCATCCACCGGATCCGCCGCCAGCTCCGCCTGTACCCACTTGAGGAAGCGCTCATTGCGCCGCACATTGCTGCCGGCGGAGGGCGGCGCCAGCTGTACCTCCACGCCGGCCAGCCGCGTGCCCTGCCAGGATGCGCAGTAAACCCGGCAGTGGTGGCCGCGTTTCTGCAGTTCCTGCACGATGCGGGCGCAATCCCGCTGCAGGCCGCCATAGGGAAAATACTTGTATATCAGGAACGCGAGCTGCATATCAGCCGGCTCCCGCCAGGACCGCCTGCAGCGCCTGCCAGGCCGCGACCGGGGTAATGGCCCGCATCAGCGCCGCGGGTTCAGTGATGTCACCTCCGGCCAGCGGCGATTGCAGGTGCACCTGGTTGCGACCATAGGTTCCCACCAGGCGGGTACTGGTCGGCCCGTAGAGGGAGACCGCGGGCACCCCGAGCGCCGCTCCGAGGTGGCCCAGGCCGGTATCCACCGCCGCCACGCCACTCACTGCCTGCAACATCGCGGCCAGCTCCCGCAGGCTCAGGCGGGGCAACACCTCGATGCCGTCAGCGCCGGCGGCAATCCGCTGCGCCCGCAACTGCTCCCGGTCATCGCCCCAGGGCAGCCACACCCGATAGCCCGCCGCGGCCGCCAGCCCGGCCAGCTCCACCCAGTGCTCCTGCGGCCACAGTTTTTCGGCGCGGGCGCTGCCGTGAAAGAACAGCAGGCCAGGGGGCAGGCCGGCGGCGGGCGCTATCGCCCCGTCAATGCCGTAATTCCCCAGGGTCCCGGGCAGGGGATAGTCGAGTGCGCGGGCGAACAACAGCCGGGTGCGCTCCACCGCGTGCATATCGCGCGGCACCGGGATGGGGTGGTCGTAGGCCAGGGCGGCCAGCCGCTCCCGCGCGCTTGCCCTGTCCATGCCGTAGCGCGGCGCCGCCACCAGGCGGGCGATAAAAGCGCTCTTCAACAGGCCCTGGGCATCGATGACCGCATCGTAGCGGCGCTCCTCCAGCGCGGCGCGGGCGCCGCGCCACTCGGGGCCGCTGAAATCCCTGAGCGGGCGCTTGCGCCAGCGCCGCAGGGCCACCGGGATTACCCGGTCCACGGCGCTGTGCCAGGCGGGGATTTCGGCGAAGGCTTCCTCCACGACCCAGTCGAAGCGGATACCGGGCAGGGCCGCGGCCGCGTCCCCCAGCGCGGGCAGGGTGTGGATGACATCGCCCAGGGAGGACAGCTTTACCACGAGCACCCTCACCGCGTTTCCCCCCGCTCCAGCAGCGCGTCCAGTTCCGCGGCCACCCGTGCCATCGGCGTGTCGCGCATGCAACGGTGGTGACCCAGCGGGCACTCGCGCCGGAAACAGGGGGCGCAGTCGATGTCGCTCGCCACAATCGCGGCATTGGTATTGAGGGGCGGGGTGAAGCCCGGCGAGGTGGCGCCGTAAACGACCACCAGCGGGCGCGCCAGGGCCGCAGCGATATGCATCAGGCCGGAGTCATTGCTCACCACCGCGGTTGCCAGGGACAGCATATCCACGGCCTCAGCCAGTCGGGTGCGTCCCGCCAGGTCAAAGCAGGAGGCATGCCCTTCACAGAGCTCACGAACAGCACCGGTAACAGGCCGGTCGTTGGCGGAGCCGAACAGCGCGACCTGCCAGCCCCGCTCGAGGTAGCGCCGGGCGAGCTCTGCATAATAGGCAGCCGGCCAGCGCTTGGCGCCGCCAAATTCGGCCCCGGGGCAGAGCGCCAGCAGGGGCCGGTCCGGTGCGAGGCCCAGCCGCTCGCGGCAGTCCATGGCCTGGCTCTCGTCGACCACCAGCCGGGGAGGCGGCAGCTGCCGGGGCAGGGGCTCACCCGGGGACTGCGCCAGCGCGACAAATCGCTGCACCATCAGCGGCAGGGCCTTTTCATCCAGGATCCGCAGGTCGTTGACCAGGCCATAACGCAGCTCGCCGCGCCAGCCGGTGCGGCGCGGTATACCGGCGATCAAGGGTACCAGCGCGGATTTCAGTGAGTTCGGCAGCAGCAACGCCTGGTCGTAACGGCGCGACCGGAGCTCGCGGCCCAGGCGCCAGCGCCGCCCCAAGCCGAGCTCACCGTGGCCGACGGGCATCGAAATGGCGCTGCGCACCTCCGGCATGCGCTGCAACAGGGGTTCGCTCCAGGCGGGGGCGAGCACGTCGATAGTGGCACCGGGGCGAGTCTGTTGCAGGAAGGCGTAAAGCACCTGGGACATCACCATGTCGCCGACCCAGGCAGGGCCGACCACGAGGATGTTCCGGGCGCTGGCGTCCACCCGGTTCGGCCTCAGGCCGAACCGCGGCGACAGGGCGTGCTCAGGCCACCGGCTCCAGCCACTGGCTGTTCTCGCTGCGCTTGCCGCGCACGGTGTCGAAGTACATGGCCTGCAGCTTCTCGGTCAGCGGGCCGCGGCTGCCGCTGCCGATGGCGCGCCCGTCCAGCGAGCGGATTGGCACCACCTCGGCGGCGGTACCGGTGAAGAAGGCCTCGTCGGCGATGTAGACCTCGTCCCGGGTGATGCGCTTTTCCCGCACGGTGTACCCCAGTTCCCGGGCCAGCGTGAAAATGGATGCCCGGGTAATGCCGGCGAGGCAGGAGGTCAGTTCCGGCGTATAGATCGTGTCATCGTGGATCACGAACACGTTCTCACCGCTGCCCTCCGCAACATAGCCCTCGTTATCCAGCAACAGCGCTTCCTCGGCACCGCAATCCAGCGCCTCCCGCAGGGCCAGCATCGAGTTGATGTAATTGCCGTTGGCCTTGGCCTTGCACATGGAAATGTTCACATGGTGGCGGGTGAAGGAGGAGGTGCGCACCTTGATGCCGCGATCACGGGCTTCCGGGTCCATGTAGGACGGCCACGGCCAGGCCGCTACCATCACATGGGTCTTGAGGTTGTCCGCGCGCAGGCCCATACCTTCGGAGCCGTAAAAACACATGGGGCGCAGGTAGCCCTCTTCCAGGCCATTTTCACGCACCACGTCCTTCTGTGCCTGGTTCAGCGTGGCCTTGTCGAAGGGCATGGGCATGCCCAGGATATGGGCGGAGTTGAACAGCCGGTTGGTGTGGTCATCCAAACGGAAAATACAGGTGCCACGGGGCGTGTTGTAAGCCCGGACACCCTCAAAAACACCCAGGCCGTAGTGGAATGTGTGGGTCAGCACGTGCACCTTGGCCTCGCGCCAGGGCACCATTTCTCCATCGATCCAGATTAGACCATCGCGATCGGCCAGACTCATCACACTACTCCTGTCAATTCACTGGCACTTCAAGAGTGCCTTATTTTCCATTCGATCACGCCGGCGCGAACAGCTTGTGCCACGCGGCGGTAACGGCTGCCCGCAGGTCAACAAAACGCCCTGCCGGCACTATGCCCGGCTGCTGCTGCAAGGAAAGTTGGTGGGCAGCGGACCGGTAGGCGATGTAGGCCTCGGTCAGCGCGTCGCACTGCTGCTGCTCGAATATTCCTTCCCGACCCAGGGTCTCGAGAATGCGCACATTATCGGACCAGCGCGCCAGCCCTGGCAGGCGGTGAGACCACGCCAAGACCGCGTATTGCACCATAAATTCAATATCGACGATACCACCTGCGCCCTGTTTTAGGTCAAATTCCCCCTCATGGGCCGGTCCGGACGGCAGCAGGTGCTCGCGCATCCGGGCGCGCATCTGCTGCACTTCCTCCCCGAGCGTCGCCAGGTCCCGCGGGCGGCAGAGGATCTCTGTCCGCACCGCCTCCACCTGCCGGGCGACCGCCGGGTCGCCCGCCACGAAACGCGCCCGCACCAGGGCCTGGTGTTCCCAGGTCCAGGCTGACTCCCGCTGGTAGCTGGCAAAGCCCTGCAGGGTGGCAACCAGCATCCCCGAATTTCCCGAGGGCCGCAGGCGCATGTCCACCTCGTATAACTGTCCCATGGTCATCCGGGTTTCGAGGATATGGATCATGCGCTGCCCGAGCCGGGTGTAAAACACCGTATTGTCTATGCTGCGTTCACCATCGGTAACACCCTGCTCCGTACTGTCCGAGATAAACACCAGGTCGAGGTCGGAACCGTAGCCCAGCTCGATCCCCCCCAGCTTGCCGTAACCAAATACGGCAAAGCCAGTGCCCGCGCCGTCCTGCTGCGGGGCACCGTATTTTTTCGTCAGGTCGGCCCAGGCTACGGCCAGTACCTGCTCGAGGATGACCTCGGCAATCCAGGTCAGCTTGTCGCTGACCTGCATCAGGGGCAGGCGACCCACCAGTTCACTGGCGGCCACCCTCAGCACCTGGGAGGCCTTGAAATAACGCAAAGCCTCCATCTGCGCCTCCAGGTCATCCGGTGCCAGCCTGGCCACCTGCTGGCGCAGCTCGTCTTCCAGTCGGCTCCTGTCCGGCGCGGTATACAAACTGGCCCGATCCAGCAGCTCGTCCAGCAGCACCGGATGCTGTGCCAGCTGCCCGGCGATCCACGGACTGGCCGCGCACAGGGCCACCAGGTCCGCCATCGCGGGGGGATTTTCCAGCAACAGCACCAGGTAGGCGCTGCGCCGCACCACCGCCACCACCAGGGGCAACAGCCGCGCCAGGGCCAGGTCCGGATCACCCGCCTCGGCACAGGCGTGCAGCAGTTGCGGCATGAATTGGTCCAGGCGCTGGCGCCCCTCCTGCTGCAGGGTCACCACCCTGCCGCTGTGCTGCAATTCCCGCAGGGCCTGCAAAGACTCCTCGGGCTGGAGATACCCCAGGCTGGACAGGGACCCGGCAGCCAGGCCTTCGCCCCACAGGGGAAGCTCATCAACCGCCGGTGCTTCCTGCTCGTCAGGGGCGGCGATCAGGTCGTTGAAATGGGCCGCTACCACCCCCCGATGGCGGTCCAGGGCCGCCAGGTAGCCCTCCCAGTCGGCATAGCCCATAACTGTCGCCAGGGCCTGGCGCGCCAGGCTGTCAGCGGGCAGGGACTGGGTCTGCCTGTCGAGATACCCCTGGATGGCGTGCTCACTGTCCCGCAGGAACAGGTAGGCGCTGCTCAGGCCGGCCACGGCCTCCGGGGGCAGGCAACCCAGCTGCGCGCACTCCTGCAACACCGCCAGCAGTTCACGCTGCTGCAGGCCGAGGTCGCGCCCGCCGCGAATCAACTGGAAGCACTGGGCGATAAACTCGACCTCGCGGATGCCGCCGTGGCCCAGCTTCACATTATCCTGCAGGCCCCGGCGCCGCACCTCGGCGCTGATCATCTGCTTCATGCCGCGCAGGCTTTCGATCACCCCGAAGTCGATGTAGCGACGGAACACAAAAGGCCGCAATGCCGTCATCAGCTCCGCCGCCCGGGCCGGGTCGCCGGTTACAGGCCGCGCCTTGATCAGGGCATAGCGCTCCCAGTCGCGCCCCTGTTCCTGGTAATACCCCTCCAGCGCGGCAAAGTTGTGCACCAGGGCACCGCTGTCGCCGTAGGGCCGCAGGCGCATGTCCACCCGGAAAACAAAACCCTCCGCCGTCACCTGGTCCAGGGCGGCAATAACCGCCCGCCCCACCCGGGTAAAAAACTCCTCGTTGCTGATGGATTTTTCCTGGCTGTCGGTCTCACCGGCTTCGGGATAGGCAAATATCAGGTCGATGTCGGAGGACACATTCAGTTCCCGCGCACCCAGCTTGCCCATGGCCAGCACGATCAGCTGCTGGCGCTGGCCGCCGTGGCGGCCACGGGGCACTCCAAACCTCACCTCCAGGGCCGCCTGGCTGGTTTCAAGCGCAGCGCCAATGCAGGCCTCCGCCAGCAGCGAGGTATCGCGCACGGTTTCGCGGGTGTCCGCCAGACGGCAGAAGTCACGCCAGATGATCCGCAGCA
>JAOUDU010000618.1 GCA_029859085.1 Gammaproteobacteria bacterium
AGCTGCGGCCGTTTCGAGAGGCCTTTTCCCGGTCGTGTCCTCATTACACGTATATAGTCCCCGCCTTGCGCTTCCAGCCCGTCGCGCCCGCCTTGCAAGACAAGTGGCTACCCGGTTTTGATCCCGGCGATAAAGGTACGCACCCCCAGGTCGACCTGGCGCTGCAGGTCGATGTGGCGCTCGAACAACTCGGGGGCGTCCACCCGCAGGGTCGCCAGGCCGTGGATGCCGGCCCAGGCCGCGTTGGCGAGGTAGACGTAGTTCTGCTCGCGGAACTGCCCCAGTTCCATACCGCGGCGCAGGATCGCCTGCACCAGGCCGAAAGTCTCCCGGCTGGCCTCGCGCAACTCCGGGTATTTCTCCGCCGGTTGCACCGCAGGGCCGAACATCAGCTTGAACAACTGGGGCTGGCTGGCGGCGTAGTCCACGTAGGCGTGGGCGAACCCGATCAGCTGCTCGGTGGGGCAGTCCGGGGTGCGGTCCCCGGCCGCGCGCAGGGCGGCCAGCAGGTCGCGGTAACCGCGGGTCGCCATCGCCGCCAGCAGTTCACCCTTGTCGGCAAAGTGGCGATAGGGCGCGGTCTGGGATACACCCACGGCGCGGGCCAGGGCCCGCAGGCTGAGGTCCTCGGTACCCAGGTCGCGCAACTGCTGAATCGCGGTGTCGAGCAATTCCGCCCGCAGGTTGCCGTGGTGGTAGGTCTTGGGAGCAGCAGGATCAATCATGGCATCACATTACAGCAGTTGGCGCGGCGGTTGAAGCCGCGGCGCCGCGCAAAGAAAAGGCGCCTGCCGTGTCGCGACAAGCGCCCCTCCGGAACCCGCGTAACTACGGCAGCAGGTGCTGCACCGCGTCGCGTTCCTCGGTGAGTTCCTTCTCGGTGGCGGCCATTTTAGCCCGGCTGAATTCGCCCACTTCCGCGCCCTGGACAATGCTCCACTCGCCATTGGCGCAGCGGCAGGGGAAGGAGTAGATCAGGCCCTCGGCAATGCCGTAGGAACCGTCTGAGCAGACCCCCATGGAAACCCAGTCATCACCGTTGGTGCCCAGCGCCCAGCTGCGCATATGGCCGATGGCCGCGTTGGCGGCGGAGGCGGCAGAGGATGCGCCCCGGGCCTTGATGATAGCCGCGCCGCGCTGCTGCACCACGGGTATGAAGTCGCTCTCGTACCAGGCCTGGTCCACCAGGCTGATCGCCGGCTTGCCCTTGACCTTCGCGTTGAACAGGTCCGGGTACTGGGTCGCGGAGTGGTTGCCCCAGATGGTCATATTGCTGACGTCGTTGACGGTGGTGCCGGTTTTCAGCGCGATCTGGGTCAGGGCGCGGTTGTGGTCGAGCCGGGTCATGGCGGTGAAGTTGCGCGGATCGATGTCCGGTGCGTTGCGCTGGGTGATCAGTGCGTTGGTGTTGGCGGGGTTGCCGACCACCAGCACCTTGATATTTTTGCTGGCGTTGTCATTGATGGCCTTGCCCTGCACCGAGAAAATCGCCGCATTGGCTTCCAGCAGGTCCTTGCGCTCCATACCGGGGCCGCGGGGGCGCGCACCCACCAGCAGGGCGTAGTCGGCGTCCTTGAACGCGGTGGCGGGATCGTCGGTGCAGACGATGCCGGCCAGCAGTGGGAACGCGCAGTCCTCGAGTTCCATCCTCACGCCCGCCAGCGCTTCCATCGCCGGGGTGATATCCAGCAGCTGCAGGATCACGGGCTGGTCATCCCCCAGCATGGAGCCGGAGGCAATGCGGAACAGGAGTGCGTAGCCGATCTGGCCTGCCGCACCGGTAACGGTAACGCGTACGGGTTGTTTCATCGGGATGGGTTCCTCACAGGTGATAGGGTAGGGGCGTTCGGGGCGCACATTGTCACGGCATTCCAGCCAAAAGACAAGAGAACGCGGCGATCCGGAGCGCCCGCGACACCCGGGCATCGGCTGGACTCCGGAGGCGCGCAACGAGTAAACTGCGCGCCAAATCAGGCCGGACCAGTGTCAGCATCGTGCAAGAGCTTTCCCGCAAGGACAAAACCCACTTCAACAAGCTGCAGAAGCGCTTGCGGCGCAACGTGGGCAACGCCATCGTCGATTACAATATGATCGAGCAGGGCGACAGGGTCATGGTCTGCCTTTCCGGCGGCAAGGATTCCTACGGCATGCTGGATATCCTGCTCAGCCTGCGCCAGAGCGCGCCGGTGGATTTCGAGCTGGTCGCGGTCAACCTCGACCAGAAGCAGCC
This sequence comes from Gammaproteobacteria bacterium, assembly GCA_029859085.1. Lineage (GTDB taxonomy): Bacteria > Pseudomonadota > Gammaproteobacteria > Pseudomonadales > Halieaceae > JARRPM01. The sequence continues at coordinate 2,231 of JAOUDU010000618.1, forward strand.
CGGTTTCCCCGGGGAAGTGCTGCCCACCTACCTGGACGCGCTGGGGGTTCCGTATTACATCCTGGAAAAAGACACCTACAGCATTGTGCGCGAGCTGGTGCCCGAGGGCAAAACCACCTGCGGCCTGTGCTCGCGACTGCGCCGGGGCAGCCTCTACGGTTTTGCCCGGGAGATCGGCGCCAGCAAGATCGCCCTGGGCCACCACCGGGACGATATTGTCGAAACCCTGTTCCTCAATATGTTTTTCAACGGCAAGCTCAAGGCCATGCCCCCCAAGCTGCTGAGCGATGACCGCAACAACGTGGTGATCCGCCCCCTGGCTTACTGC
>JAOUDU010000619.1 GCA_029859085.1 Gammaproteobacteria bacterium
CTGCGACATCTACCCCAGGGGCGAGGACCGTGCCAGCGCCATGATCCCGTGCACCTTTGGCCAGCGCCAGGGCTATATCACCATCACCCGTTCCGACGGCGTCACCCATGACCTTGAGCCCGCCGGCGACACCCCCGGCAACTTCCGCGACCAGCACGGCGACGCCGTGTACCGGGAGTCCGGGCTGGGCCAGGAAGGACTGATTTTCCGCTTCAAGGATGAAAGCGTGTATGTTTACTGGAGCACCGCGGGGCTGGACCCCACCGCTGACGCCGACAACCCGACCGCCCCGTATACGACAGATAAATACCATGCCACCACCTTGCTGCGCTGCGGCCCCGCCGATGGCGAAAACATGCGGACCTGCCCTGCGGGGATCCTGCGCATGGCGGGTGGCCAGGCATCGATCGTGATCACCGGCCCGGCAGGGCAGGAGTTCACCATCAACTTCATGAAAGAAGGCGTGAACAGCGGCGCGGGCGAGGTCGATGCCAGGCTACAGAGCGACACCTGGATCGTGATCGTGAACGGCAAGGAGCGCTACGAGGTGCCGCTGGCGGCCATCGACGGTGGCTGAGGCTTTGCCGATCGGGTTGGGCTGAAAGAGGGAGGTTTGACTCTTACCATGAACAGACGAGGATATGGCCGCATGCCATTCACCGGGCGGCTGTCAACTGCCGCGTTGTCCTTTTGCCTGCTGCTGGCCGCCTGCTCGCCGACACCTCGTACCGTCGAGATGATGCCGGCACCGGTGGCCTACGACGGGGCAGTGGCACCTTTCGGCAATGACGACGGCGCCAGCGAATCCGGCGGCGCGCAACTGGACATGTTGTACGTCACCAACCGCGCACCCTCCGGCGGCGGTGACGAGGAACCGTATTACACCGGAGAGCGCGGATACCTGCTGCGCGCCGGCGTCGCGCGCATCGACTTCGGCGACTCGAGCATTGACTGGAAGGAGGCGCGGCAAATCTCCCTGCTGAAAAACCGGCCCGGCCAGTTCCCGCTGGCGGTGGCAGGTGTATCCGAGTACGGCATCATTCCCGACAGCGTGTCCGCATTCACGCCGCTGGAACTCGCTGCCAGCGTCGACAGCGACGGTTCGAGGCGTTTCCTGGATGCCATCGAGCAGCGACTCGCGCGCAGTGAGACAAAGGACATCTACCTTTACGTCCACGGTTACAAGGTCACCTATGAAAACCCACTGCTGATCGCGTCGGAGCTGTGGCATTTCCTCGGCAACAACGGTGCCTTCATCGCCTTTTCCTGGCCATCCACACCGGCAAAGCTGGCCTACATGAAGGACATCGAGACCGCGCGGGCATCGGCCTGGGGCCTGCGCAAGCTGGTTGAATACCTCGCCCGCAACACCAGCGCGGCGCGCATACATATCGTCGGTTACAGTGCTGGCAGCCGGGTGGTGCTCACCACACTGTACGAACTGGCGCTGATGCATGGTGAAGGCAGTGACGACGACGTGCGGCGGACAACCCGCCTGGGCAACGTCATCCTGGTCGGCTCCGACGTGGATACCGGCCTGTTCGCGAGTTACATCCTCGACGGACTGTTGCGCGTGCAGGAGCACCTGACGCTATATACCTCGCCGTCCGACCAGGCCTTGCACCTGTCGGAGAAGGTCTTCGACCATCGCCGCCTCGGTGAGATCCGGCCCGGCACGCTGGACGACCGCATGCGCCAATTCGTGGCATCCACCGACCGCCTCACCTTCATCGACGTGGCAGGGGCGGCGAATTTCGACGAAGGCAATGGCCACGCCTATTTCCGCAAGAGCCCCTGGGTCAGCAGCGACGTGCTGATGAACCTCCGCTATGGCCTGGGGCCCGCGGAGCGGGGCCTGGAACGTGCCGGCGACTCTCCCATCTGGCGCTTTCCGCCTGATTACCTGCAACGTTTCAATACCGCGCTGAGCAAACAGAACCCCGATTGGCCGAAGTTATCGGGACAAGCGGGCAGCAAAAAGCCATGAACAACTGCCGTCGCCTTGCGACTGCGCTGCTTGCCACCTGGTCGGCGCTGCTCGCAGGCTGCGTGGTGGTCCCTCCCGGCGAGCAGCCACTGCCCGTGCCGGCCGAGCAGACCACGGCCCAGGGCCCGGCGGACGGGGATGGCGGGGCGGTCGCATCGCTCCCGGGCCTTACCGGCCGGAAACAGGCCACGCACCAGCTGACGGCATCGCTGCTGCAAAGTGAACTGCTGGCGTTTGCCGATCGCTATCTTGAGGCCGTGGCGGAGGCGGCGGACTGGGGGGCAGACCACGCCGCCGACCCGAAGGCGCGGGCAGCATTCCGACAGACCAAGGTGGTCTACGCTACGGCGGCCGTTACCGTCGTCACCGAGCCGGATCCGCTGCGGGTACTGCGCGACCTGATTGTCATGGTGCGACTGCAGAAACTGGTGTGGGACGAAGGCCGCTTTGCCTGGCCAGGCGCGGAAGCTACCGAGCGGATGCAGCACGCACTCACCCGCCTGGATACTCAAATCAACCAGCTGGCGGGGCGAGTGGTCCCGGCGGCGGCGATCGCCATGGTACAGGAGG
>JAOUDU010000051.1 GCA_029859085.1 Gammaproteobacteria bacterium
AGAGGCATCACCCACCGCCGCCGCAGGCAGCGCGCCTGCGCCGGAGGTGCCGACAACCGGGAAGATACCGGCAGGGCAACAACCGGACGGGATAATTCCGACACCAGGCCCGGCCCGCCCGGTCAGCCCGGCCACGGCTTCGCCTGCGCTCAAGCTGCCAATGGGCGCATGGCTCGGTTTTCATGACGGCGATACCCCGCTGCTGGCAAAACTTGCGGTACACGACCTGGAAAGGGACAACTACATTTTCGTCAACCGCAGTGGCATCAAGATGCGCGACCTCAACAGCGCGGACTTACTGCGGCTTATAGAGAACGGACTGGTGGACATCCTGGAAACCAGGTCCAACTTCCGCGACCAGATAACCCAGGCCAAGAACAAATCCGAAGATTAGCAAGCGCAAAGGAGAGGAACCGGGGCAATGCAAGAAGAGCAACGAAGGCACCTGCGACTGCCGGTTGAAAGTACTGTTTTTATCGAACTGGTTTCGCCCGGTGTTGGCAGGGCCGATTCCGGCAAGGTTGCAATCTGTAAGACCCTGGATGTATCGCGCGGCGGGCTGCGGGTCAGCCTGGAGCACGAACTCGTGGTCGGGGCCATCCTGCAGATCGGCGTGGAGCTGCCACACAGCCAGGATACGCTCTACCTGGCGGGGGAAGTGAGGTGGTGCCTGGCCAATCGCGCGCCGGACACCGGCTGGTCAGCCGGGTTCGCGATTCTGAACGCCGGCGACTCGGATATAGACCGCTGGGTGGCGCTGCTGGCCGATATGGAGAGCTGAGGGAGCCTCCTGCCGAGGCAGGGCAGGCCTAGATGTAGGTGCCCTTGTTGTCATCGTCCAGGTCGGCAAGGCTGAAGCTTCCCGGACCGCCTCCACCGCCGCCCTTGTGCTCCTCCTTGGCGAACTTGATTTTCAGTCGGACATTGTTGGCCGAGTCTGAATTGCGGACGGCCTCCTCCTCCGAGATGAGGCCCTGCTGGTAAAGTTCGAACAACGCGGTATCGAAGGTTTTCATCCCGATATTTTCCGACTTGCGCATCACCTCCTTGACGCCCTCGATCTCACCCTTGAGGATAAGGTCGGCGACCAGCGGAGTGCCCAGCAACACCTCGATAGCGGCGCAGCGCTTGCCATCCACGGTGGGTATAAGGCGCTGTGAGACAAAGGCCTGGATGTTCAGTGACAGGTCCATCAGCAGCTGCGCGCGCCGCTCTTCCGGGAAGAAATTGATAATCCGGTCCAGTGCCTGGTTGGCGTTATTGGCATGCAGGGTGGAGATGCAGAGGTGGCCGGTTTCGGCAAAGGCGATCGCATGCTCCATGGTTTCCCGATCGCGGATCTCGCCGATAAGGATGACGTCCGGCGCCTGCCGCAGGGTATTTTTCAGCGCATTGTGCCAGCTGCGGGTATCCACCCCCACCTCCCGCTGGTTGACGATGGATTTCTTGTGGGTGTGCACGTATTCGATCGGGTCCTCAATGGTCACGATATGGCCGCTGCTGTTGCTGTTGCGATAGTCGATCAGGGCCGCCAGGGAAGTGGACTTACCCGAACCGGTCGCGCCCACAAACAACACCAGGCCGCGCTTGCGCATCATCACCTCGGTGAGTATCGGTGGGAGGCGCAGATCCTGCCAGTTGGGAATGTCCGCGACGATATTGCGCGCCACGATACCCACCTCGTTGCGCTGCACGAAAATATTTACCCGAAACCTGCCGTAGCCGGAGACCGAGGTCGCCAGGTTCATTTCCAGCTCCTGTTCGAAGTCGGCCCGCTGGGTCGCATCCATCAGTTCGTTGGCGATCTCCCTGATCTCGCCAGGCTGCATGATGTCGCTGGCAATCGGCTTGAGCTGCCCCTGGAATTTCGCGCAGGGCGGTGCCCCGGTACTCAGGTAGAGGTCGGATCCGCCCTCAGACGACAGTATCTTGAGCCATTCGGTAATTCTCACTCCACTTCCCCCGGTTCTGGTGGCCCGCGCTTGAACAGGCCGTTTATAGTTGACGCTGGCACCGCCGGGGCCAGCCGCCGGTGCCCCACCGGTCGCCCGCCCGGGCACCGGTACTGTAGCATCTTGGGGCGGCGGGACAAGTGATCCCGGGCTGCGCGGTAGCGGTACTACAGCGACCCACATATACTACACGCGACTAGAGCCGGCCAGGTACCGCCCCGTGGACAACGAACGCCCCACACCGCTTGTAGAGGACATCGAAACAACCCGGCGCAAGCTGGAATCCTGGCTGTCCCTGCAGCGGGGACAGGAGGTGCACATCCCCGCGCTGACGATACCCGAGTCCAGCGGCATGTCCAACGTCACCCTGCTGTTTGATGCACATTGGCAGGAGGGCGGCCAGAGCCGCAGCGAGGCCTGTGTCGGTCGCCTGCAGCCACAGATCGAGCGCCCGGTGTTCCCGGCCTATGACCTCGGCCTGCAGTACGAGGTCATGGCCAGCCTCGGTCGCCACAGCGACATCCCGGTACCCGAGCTGCGGGGCCTGGAACTGGACCCGTCCCTGCTGGGGGTACAGTTTTACCTGATGAAGCGCACCCCCGGCCGGATTCCCCCGGATATGCCGCCCTACAACATGGACGGGTGGATGGTGCACGAAACCTCCGGGCAGCAGAGGGCGGCCATGTGGCGCGCGGCGGTGGACACCATGGGGCAGATTCATCGCCTGGACCACAGGGCGCTGGGCTTTGGCCACCTCGAGGTGGCCGGCACCACCCCCCTGCAACAGCAGCTGGGCTACTGGCAGGGCTACCTGGACTGGGCGCTCGAAGGCGGCGGCCACGCCATCTGCCAGGCCGCCCTGGACTGGCTGCAGGCCAGCCAGCCGGCCGCGGAACCCACGGTGCTGTGCTGGGGTGATTCGCGCCTGGGCAACATTATTTTCACGGAATCCCTCGACGGGATTGCCGCGGTGCTCGACTGGGAGATGGCCGTGCTGGGAAACCCGGTGCAGGACCTGGCCTGGTTCAACTACCTCGATGCCACATTCTCCGAGGGCCTGGGCATGCCCAGGCTGGCGGGCTTACCCGGCTATGAGGAAACCATCAGCCAGTGGGAGCAGGCGTCGGGACATTCCGCCCGCGACTACGACTACTACCTGGTTTTCGCGGGGATGCGCTACGCACTTATACTCTCGCGCATCATGCTCGCAACCGGCCAGTTGGAACAGGTCCAGGGCAGCTTCGCCTGCCAGCTGTTAGAAAAAACCATGCAGCGGCTGGCCTGACCCACGCCCCGCAGGGGGCGCGCTCGGTGCGCCTGTACTCCACAAGTAGGGAAATATACACTTGTGACCCGCGAACCGGCGGTACCGGCGGCACTATCCGGGGCCCGGGGCAAAAATCGCAGTCAATGGATGGCGCTGCCCGATTCCCTGCCGAACCGCAAAGGACTAAAAGGAGTTCCACTTGCCCTCCCATTTGCAATCCCAGCTCAAGGCACTGGCAGACCCCGCTTCGCTCGCCATGCTCAGGTCCATCCGGCGCGGGCTGGAGAAGGAGAGCCTGCGGATTACCCCGGACGGCAGGCTGGCGCAGACGCCACACCCCGCCGGCCTGGGCTCGGCCCTGACCCACGGCTATATCACCACCGATTACTCTGAAGCCCTGCTGGAATTCATCACCCCGGTAAGTACCGGTATCGAGCAGAGCATCGAGACCCTGGAAAACATCCACAGCTTCACGTACCGGCATCTGGGCGACGAAATGTTATGGGCGGCCAGCATGCCCTGCATCATGACCGGGGACGAGGGCATTCCGGTGGCACGCTACGGCAGCTCCAACGTGGCGCGCATGAAAACCGTATACCGGGTCGGACTGGGGCATCGCTACGGCAGGCTGATGCAGGCCATCGCCGGCATCCACTACAATTTTTCCATGCCGGATGCGTTCTGGGAACAGGCCTGGGAAACGGAGGGGAGCCCCGGTGAGCTGCAGGATTACATCAGCACCCGCTACCTCGGCCTGATCCGCAACTTCCGCCGCCATTCCTGGCTGCTGATCTACCTGTTCGGCGCCTCGCCCGCCATTTGCGCCAGCTTCCTGCGGGGCCGCGAGAATCCCGGCCTGCTGCCCTTCGATGAGCAGGGCCGCAGCCTGCACCTGCCCCATGGCACCGCCCTGCGGATGGGCGACCTGGGCTATAGCAGCGCCGCCCAACAGGACCTGAACGTCTGCTATAACTGCCTCGACAACTATGTCGAGACCCTGCGCGCGGCAATCCTGCGCCCCCACCCCGGCTATCGCGACATTCCCCGGGGCCAGGAGGGTGACTACCAGCAGTTGAGCGACAGCCTGCTGCAGATTGAGAACGAATTTTACAGCCCGATCCGCCCCAAGCGCGTCACCCGCCCCGGCGAAACCCCCCTCACGGCACTGCATCGGCGCGGCATCGAGTACATCGAGGTTCGCTGTATCGATGTCAGCCCCTTCCTGAGTGTAGGCATCGAAGCCAGCCAGATGCGTTTCCTGGATACCTTCCTGCTGTACTGCCTGCTGGAGGAGAGCCCGCCCTGCAATGACGCGGAGCAGGCCGCCCAGGCCGCCAACCTGGAGGCGGTGGTGAATCGCGGCAGGATGCCGGGCCTGCAGCTGCAGACAGCTGCCGGGGAGCAGCCCCTGACCGCCTGTGCCGAGGCCCTGTTTGCCAGCCTGCGCCCCATTGCCGACCTGCTGGATACCGCCAACCAGTCGAGCCGGTACAGCGCCAGCCTGAAGCTGCAGGCGGCGGCGGTGGCCGACCCGGAGCTGACACCATCGGCCCGGGTATTGCGGGAAATGCGCGAGCGGGAACTGCCATTTTTCCGCCTCGCCATGGCCTACAGCGAGCAGTGGGCAGATTATTTCCGGGCCCGCAAGCTGAGCCCGCAGGTACAGGCGGACTTTGAAGAGGAAACCCGGCGTTCACTGCGTGCACAGCGAGAGATCGAGGCGGCGGACGACGCCAGTTTCGCCGGCTACCTGGACGCTTATTTTGCCCAGTACAGGGCGCTGTAAGCGATCGTGCGCATCGACCCCGCGGGACACCGGGCTTGAATTTCCTTGCTCACTTCCACCTGGCATGGCCGGATGAGGGCCTGGTGGCAGGAGGGCTGGAGGGGGACTACTACAAAGGACCGTTGCGGGGAGAACTGCCACAGGCCATCGAGAGCGGCGTGCGCCTGCATCGCGCCGTGGATGCCTACACCGACAGCCACCCCCTGGTTGCACAGCTGCGCCGCGATTTTCCCCGCGGCCTGCGCCGATTCGCGGGAATCCTGATCGACCTGAGTTTTGATCATTTCCTCAGCATTTACTGGAAGGACTACTGCGATGTACCGCTGGGGAAGTTCAATGCCGGCGTATATCGGGCCCTGCAGGCCCAGGAGCAGGCCCTGAGCGCCGGCTCCCGCAGGATGCTGGCACGGATGGTGGAGCATGACCTGCTCGGCCTGTACCTGGACTGGGAAACCGTGCCGGCCAGCGCCGCTCGCATCGGCCAGCGCTTCCGCGGGTCGAACCCCCTGGCCGACGTGGGCGTTGCGCTCGCCCCCGCCCGGGACAGGATGGAGCAGGCTTTCCTGGGATTCTATCCCGACCTGCTGGCCTTCAGCGCGGACCGCTGTCGGGAACTGAACCTGGCAGAGTTCCCAGCATCGGACATTGCACCCGGCCTAAAAAGCACCTAACTTAGCCCCCACCAGGCCAGACCACAGCCACAGGACAACCCCGACAATGCTGCAATCACTCTCCCCGCGACTCGTGTTTTTCGGTCTCGCCCTGATGGCTCTCATCGCGCTGGTGTTTGCCCGTTTCTACCTGCAGGAGGCCCTGGGCCTGCCGCCCTGTCCCCTGTGCATGACCCAGCGGGTGTTCGTGGTGCTCTGGGGCAGTATCGCCCTGCTCGCGGCCCTGCACAATCCAGCGGCTGTGGGGCGACGGATATACGCCGGCCTGTGCGCGCTGGCCGCGGTGGCCGGCGCCGCCGTGGCGATCCGCCACGTCTGGATCCAGCACCTGCCACCGGACCAGGTCCCCGCCTGTGGCCCCAGCCTCGAATACATGCTGGAGACACTGCCATTCAGCGAAACCCTCGAGCTGGTGTTCATGGGAGACGGCAACTGCGCCGATATCCAGTGGACATTTTTGGGACTGAGTATCCCCGAGCAGACCCTGGTAATGGCCGCAGCGGTGTTACTGGTGTGCATGTGGCAGGTCTTTCGAAAACAGTAATGCAGGAGGCACGGCATGCCGCACAGGAACAGTGACCCGAATCAACAGTTTGCCGCGGTGGAGGATTTGCTCACCCGCTGGCTTAAGGAACGGCGCGAGCTGCTGGGCAAGTACACGCAGATCGCGGTCGCGCTGGACAGTGACCCGGAACCGGCAAACCTGACCCAGCGCCAGCGGGCGCTGTGCAGCGTGCTCGTTGACTATGTATCAGCCGGGCATTTCGAGGTGTTCCATGAATTGCTGAACGAGGCGGAGACCTTTGCCGACGGCAGCGGCGCACTGGCACAGCAACTGATGCCGGCCATCGGTGATACCACCGAGGTTATCCTGGCCTACGAGGAGAAATACGGGAGCGGGAATGCATACCCGGAAACCCTGCAGCGCGACCTGTCTTCACTGGGCGAAGTGCTGGAGTCCCGTTTTGTGCTGGAAGACCGGCTCATAGCCGGTCTTCACAACAGGCATCGGCGCCTGGTAGAAAACCAGGCGCCTCAGTCGACCTAGCCTTTGGGGGCCGCGGCGGCCTCGGCCTTCTTGCCGGCGTCGCCAGCATCTGCCTGGCTGGGTATGGAGATCAGCTCAACGTCAAACACCAGGGCCGCATTCGGGCCGATCGCCTGGCCTGCCCCGCCTGCGCCGTAGCCCAGCTCAGGTGGTATCACCAGCTTGAACTTGGAGCCCACCGGCATCAGCTGCAGGGCCTCGGTCCAGCCGGGGATGACCTGGCCTACGCCAAAGGTAACGCTCTCGCCGCGCTTGTAGGAGGAGTCGAACTCGGTACCGTCGATCAGGCTACCGGCGTAGTTGACCTCGACGGTGTCTTCCGGACCCGGCTTGGGGCCGTCACCTTCGCGGACTACCTGGTACTGCAGGCCTGACTCGGTGGTTATTACGCCTTCCTTGGCCTTGTTTTCAGCCAGGAACGCGGTGGCCGCAGCGAGGTTAGCGTCGGCCAGGGCCGCCTGCTTGGCCTGTTGCTCAGCGGCAGCTTTTTCCTGGTAGGCCTGCATCTCGGCAGTGATCTCCTCCTGGGTCAGGCGCGGTGCGGCGCCAGTGAGGGCGTCGCGCAAACCGGCGGAGAAGGCATCCACGTCCATCGGGACGTTATCGGCCTTCATGCGCTGGCCCAGGGTCAGGGCAATGCCGTAGCTCAGGCGCTGCTCGGTGGTTTCCAGCTTGACGCCGGCAGGAGCCGTCGCGGCGGCTTCGCCGGAATCGGCGGTTTTTTGGTTACAGGCTTGCAGGGCGACCAGGCCGACCAGGACAAGCGGAAGTGCGTACTTCTTCATAAATTCCTTCCAATCATGAGAACAGGGAGTATTGCGGGTAAACCAGTCAAAGCGAGGCCTTACTTCCCTTGGATAGACGGCCTCGCTGCTGTATCGCCAGCGAACAGCACCTTTTCGACCCCGCGGGGAGACTATTAGTTTCGCAATGGCCGCACATATTACTACCCAGCCCGGATATACACCACCCTGTTGCCACCCGCTGTCCCGCTCCCGGATATGGGCGCCCGCCGACCCGGATAGATGGCCGAGCCCCTCCACTGCAGGTAGAATCCGCGTCCTCATGATCATATTACGCAATATAGGGTTGCGCCGGGGCGCCAAGCTGCTGCTGCAGGACGCCAACGTGACCATCCAGCCCGGGCAGCGCCTGGCGCTTATCGGCGCCAATGGCAGCGGCAAATCCAGCCTGTTTGCCCTGCTGCTGGGGGAGCTGGTGGCGGACACCGGGGACATCGAGGGCATGGCCAGGCTGCGCCTTGCCCACATGGCGCAGGAAGTGCACGCCACCGGGATGCCCGCCGGGGAGTACGTCTGGCGTGGGGACGGTACCCTGGCAATGCTCCGGGACGAGCTCCGGCGCCTGGAAAGCGCGGGCCGGTTTGACGCCGCCGCCAGCGTTCACGGCAGGCTTGAGGAAATCGACGGCTACAGCGCGGAACGCCGTTCCGAGCGCCTGTTGCAGGGCCTGGGGTTCGGCGAGGGCGCTGCCGCCCGCCCGGTCAGCGATTTTTCCGGCGGCTGGCGTATTCGCCTCAACCTGGCCCGGGCCCTGATGACACCATCGGACGTCCTGCTGCTGGACGAACCGACCAACCACCTGGACCTCGATGCCACCCTGTGGCTGCAGCAATGGCTGCAGCAATACCCGGGCACCCTGCTGATGATTTCCCACGACCGGGATTTTATCGACGCCACCTGCGAGCGCATCCTGCACATCGAGCAGCAGCAGTTACAGGCCTACAAGGGTAACTATTCCGACTTCGAGCGCATGCGGGCCGAGCGCCTCGCCAACCAGCAGGCGAGTTATGAAAAGCAGCAGCAGCGGATCGCCGAGATCGACGATTTCGTGCGCCGCTTCCGCTACAAGGCCACCAAGGCGCGCCAGGCCCAGAGCCGGCTGAAAGAGCTGGAACGGATGCAGGCGCTGGCACCGGCCCATCTCGACTCGCCCTTCGATTTCAGTTTCCCGCCTCCCGCCAGGAGCAGCGACCCCCTGCTGCGGCTGGATGGCGCGAGCCTGGGCTACAGCGGGCAGGCCGTGCTGTCCGCTGTCGAACTGCACCTGCGGCCCGGCAGCCGCTACGGCCTGCTGGGCAAGAACGGCGCCGGCAAGTCCACCCTGCTGAAAAGCCTGGTGGGCGACCTGCCCCTGCTGGCGGGTGAAAGAGCCACCGGGGAGCATTGCCGCATCGGCTACTTCGACCAGCAACAGCTGGAAGCACTCGACCTGGAGGCCAGCGCCGCCCTGCACCTGCAGCGGCTGAGCCCGGAGGCCAGGGAGCAGGACATCCTCAATTTCCTCGGCGGCTTCAATTTTCGCGGCGACGCCGCCACCAGCGTGATCGCTCCTTTCTCCGGCGGGGAAAAGGCCCGCCTGGCGCTGGCCATGGTGGTGTGGCAGCGCCCCAACCTGCTGGTGCTCGACGAACCCACCAACCACCTCGACCTGGACATGCGCCACGCGCTGGAGGTCGCCCTGCAGGCCTACGAGGGCGCCCTGATCCTGGTGAGCCACGACCGCCACCTGCTGCGCAACACGGTGGACGAACTGCTGCTGGTGCACGACGGCCGGGTGGAAACCTACTCCGATGACCTCGAGGGTTACGAGCGCTGGATACTGTCGAGCTACCGCCAGGTGGAGCGCGGTGAGGCCGCCACAGGGGACAACTCGCGCAAGGAGAAGCGCCAGAGCGCCGCCGCCCAGCGGGAGAGGTTGCGCCCCCTGCAGAAAATCATCGCTAAAATAGAGACCGAAATGAGCGCGGTGGAAGCCGAGCAGGCCGACCTGCAGACCCGCCTGGGCGATACCGACCTGTATACCGAGGGGCGCAAGCGGGACCTGGCGAACCTGTTGCAGCGCGAGGGCGAACTCAAGGCCAGGGCCTCACAGCTGGAAGAAGCCTGGCTGGAGCAGCAGGAGGCGCTGGAGGAGCTGGCAGGAGAGAGCGAGATCCGGAATTGACGCTCGGGCAAGGCAGACGGGTCAGGGCGGCGTGAAGTCCAGGGTTCAGCTATCGACCTGACCCCTTCCGGCCAGGCGCAGCTTGTCCGCCCTGGGCAGTTTCTTGATGGCGGCTTCGCGCTGCTGGGCGGTGCTGCGGTCGGGCGCCGGGGCCGACCACAACAGGGTGACCGGCCGGCGGCCTCTGGTATACCTGGGGCCGCCCACCAGCTCACCGTTGTGCTGCAGCAGGCGTTTTTCGAGGTCCCGGGCGACACCGGTATACAGGGTGCCGTCGGCGCAGCGCAGGATATAGACCGACCAGCTAGCCACGGCGCCAGCGGTGGTAGCGCCCCACCCATTCCAGCAGCTGCTCGGGCTTGCGGGCCTTGCGCCATTCGCTGGCGAGGAAGCGGTTGCTCTCCCCGAGGGTGGGGTAGACATGGATGGTGGCGAGGATCTTGCCCAGGCCGAGACCGTGTTTCATCGCCAGCACAAACTCCGCCAGCAGCTCGGCCGCGTGGTAGCCGGCGATGGTGGCGCCCAGGATGCGATCGCTGCCGGGTGCGGTCAGCACCTTGACGAAACCGTGGGCCTCGCCATCGGCGATGGCGCGGTCGAGATCGTCGATATCGTAGCGGGTGACTTCAAAGGGAATACCGCGCTCGAGTGCCTCCTGCTCATTGATGCCCACCCGCGCGACCTCCGGATCGGTAAACGTCGCCCAGGGCACGATGGTGTAATCCACCTTGAAGCTGCGA
>JAOUDU010000620.1 GCA_029859085.1 Gammaproteobacteria bacterium
CTCGCCACGCTGGAGTAGAGCCGCCTCCGCCGTCACCGGAGCCGGTTGCGGCATCACCCGTGTGTCGGTCCGCGGTGGCGGCGGTTCGGCTTTGCCGTCGAGCCGGTACACCATCACCCGCGACATATTCTGCATATGCCAGTCGTGCGCCACCGGTCCACCCTCCGCGGCAAAGCCGCCGCCAAAGCCCTGGGCGATGGCGATGTATTGCACCCCGTCCAGCGCGTAGGTCACGGGAGCGGCGGCAATATTGCCGGTATACGTGGACCACAGCTCCTCGCCGGTGTCGGCATCGTAGGCGATGAGCTGGTTATCCTTCGCCCCGGAGAACACCAGGCCGCCGGCCGTGGCCAGCGCTCCGCCCGAGCCCGCTCGCCCGGCGGGTGCCTTCCATCGCGCCTCCTGCTTCACCGGGTCCCAGGCAATAAGCTGGCTGAAAAACTGCGTATCGATGATGGCGCCGAGGTTGGGAATCTTGGGAGGCGAGCCGCCCATGCGATCGAAGCCGACATTCCACTTGCCCTGCCCCGGCTTCATGTCCTTCTCCTCGGTGGGCGCCAGGAATCTCGCCGGGAAAACCAGCGTGGGGATATACACCAGCCCGGCTGTCGGGTTGTAGGCCATCGGGGGCCAGTTGTGGGCGCCGGCATTGCTGGGCAGCGACACGTTTTTGCCGTCGAACACCCGCGCTTCCGGGGTTTCCACCGGGCGCCCGGTGGCCATGTCCACATGCGTGGCCCAGTTCACCACGCCGTATTTTTCCGCGGACAACAGTTCGCCGGTGGCCCGGTCCAGCACATAGAAAAAGCCGTTCTTCGGGGCCTGCATCAGCACCTTGCGCGTCTTGCCGCCGATTACAAGGTCCGCCAGCATGATGGGCTGGGTGGCGGTATAGTCCCAGGTCTCTGCCGGCGTGGTCTGGTAGTGCCAGACGTACTCACCGGTTTCCGGGCGCACTGCCACGATGGATGACAGGTAGAGGTTGTCGCCCCCTTCGGGGCTGCGCAGGCTGGCATTCCAGGGGGAACCGTTGCCGACGCCGATATACAGCAGGTCCAGTTCCGGGTCATGGACGATGGAGTCCCAGGCGGTGCCGCCGCCGCCCCACTCCCACCACTTGCCGGTCCAGGTTTTCGCGGCCGCTTCCATCGCGGCGTTCTCAAACCCGTCCGCCGGGTTGCCCGGCACGGTGTAGAAGCGCCAGGCCATTTCGCCGCTGGCGATCGAGTAGGCGGAGACATAGCCGCGCACGCCCAGCTCCGCGCCGCCGTTGCCGATGATGACTTTATCGCCGGCGATGCGCGGGGCGCCGGTAATCGTGTAGGGCTTGTCCCGGTCCGTGGTCTGCACATCCCAAACCACTTTCCCGTCGAGTGCGTTGAGCGCCACCAGGCGCCCGTCATAGGTGCCGACGATGACCTTGCCATCGGCATAGGCGACTCCCCGGTTGACCGCGTCGCAGCAGCCCTTGGCGAGGAAGGACTGGTCTACCTGCGGGTCGTAGAACCATTTGAGCTTGCCCGTCCTGGCATCCAGTGCGTACACCATGGACCAGCTGCCGGTGACGTACAGCACCCCACCGACCTCGAGGGGGGTGGCCTCGACCCCGCGCTGGGTGTACATGTCAAAATACCAGGCCAGGCCGAGCTGGCCGACATTCTCGCGATTGACCTGGTCCAGCCGGGAATAGCGCTGTTCCTTCGTGTCATTGCCGTACATTGGCCACTCGGTATCGGGCAGCACCGATGGCGCGGGCTGGGCCGGGGTTACCGGCGCCTCCGTTGCGGCGGGCTCCACCGGAGGCTGTTGGCGGCTGCAGGCAAGCAACAGGGATGTACACAGCAAGAGGGCGATAACGCGCATGAAAAACAAGACCTGTTATTGTTTGCCAAAGCATCCGCCCCTGGCGGGGCGGCGTCCCGGGGACGGCTTAGCTCATCCCCTGCAGTAGAACCACGACTCAGCTCTTGAGCTTGACCAGCAGGTTGAATACCCAGGTAGCGAAACCCTTGTAGGGCGGTCGCAGGAACTGCAGCGAGGAAAAGCCCGCCTGGTAAAACACCGGCCGCAACTTCGAGAAGGTGACGAAGCCCTCGTAGCCGTGGTAGTGGCCCATACCGCTGGGGCCGACGCCGCCGAAGGGGATATCGTGCTGGGCGACATGCATCAGCGCGTCGTTGACACTGACCCCGCCGGACATGATGCGCTCGATATACATGTCGGCCAGTTTGCCGTCATTGGTAAACGGGTAAAGGGCCAGCGGGCGATCCCGGGCATTCACGTACTCCACCACTTCGTGCGGGTCCTTGTAGGTCATTACCATCAGCAGCGGGCCGAAGGTCTCGCGCTTGCGGATGGTCATCTCCTCGGTGGTATCCAGCACCAGGTGCAGCGGGAATTTGCGCTTC
Organism: Gammaproteobacteria bacterium; assembly: GCA_029859085.1. Classification (GTDB taxonomy): domain Bacteria; phylum Pseudomonadota; class Gammaproteobacteria; order Pseudomonadales; family Halieaceae; genus JARRPM01. The sequence continues at coordinate 2,409 of JAOUDU010000620.1, forward strand.
TCGACGTTCACTTCCTGGCTGCCGTTGAGGTTGATCACGGTCGCGCCCTTGCTCTTCGCATCCTCCACGGTATCCACCAGGCGCTTGACCGACCTGTCGTCGATGATCGCGGTGTAATCGGTGTGATTGATATCGGGGCAGTGCTT
>JAOUDU010000621.1 GCA_029859085.1 Gammaproteobacteria bacterium
GCGACCACTGATGCTGAAGGCATCAATGGTGGATAAGCTCGGCAACGGCTGCACGGAACCCGCCGCAACCGTGATGGTTTGTTCACTGGTTCGGCCGAGGGGATCAGTAAGCCGCACAATGACGGAAACCACATCATTGATTGAGGCACGGCGGAGCAGCAGGCGGTATTGGTATTGTATGGTGCTGCTTTCACGCCAGACCCCCGAACCCGTTGCGGGCTGCATGGTGGGAATTGCCGCAAGGCTGGCACTGGTCTTCACCAGCTCACTGCCACCGGCCACCACGGCTTGAACCGACAAGGTATGCGGTCCCACCGGCGTTGCCTCTACCGGAGCGCCAGCGGTAAAAGTCACCAATGCTGCCGCAGGATCACTGCCGGGCCAGGAAATCACCAGTGCTGAAAGCTCCGGTGGCCCCGGGGGCGGCACCAACACCGACACCGCTGGTGAAGGCAATGAGCGTCCCTTGAGTACTCCGCGCAGGGGATCGTCCTCACTCCAAGCCACCGCACGATACCAGACCGTGCGCCAGGAACCGGAGGGGGTATCGAAACCGGTGACACTGCCGATCCAGTCGCCACCGCCATCCGGTGGCGCGATGGTCCAGCCTCCCCCTGAACTGCTCAGCGTGGCGATGGGTGGTCCCATGCTGTCAAGGCGACGAGCCGCATCATCCACGCGCACGCGATAGATATCGATGCGCTTGGGTCGCGCCCCCACACCACCACGGGTACCGATACGCAGGCGCACGCGATAGTTGGGAAGTGCGGGTGGCTTGTCTTCGACCCGCTGCACTTCAATGGTGGGCGGTGCGGGTTCGGCCACCCGTGGCGCAACATAGGGGATCAATGCTTCGTCGGCATCCGGCCCACTGGGCCAGGGTCCTTCATTGCCGCCCGCCATGACGGGCAGCACCGTGTAGAGATGAATATCACGCGAACCGCGCGGCAAGGTCACATCCACGCTGGTTGTGGTAATGAGATCCGCGTTGCGACGAAAAAAATCACGCCGCAACGGCGCCGCCGCAAAGGCTTGCTTGAGGGTGGTCAAACGCTGACTGAGGGTGCGCTCTGGGGTAGGTTCCGGAAAACCCTCATGACTCGCCAGGATGCGGGTTTCGGTACTCTCGTAAAGGGCATAGCCAATGGCACCCGGCACCGCGGCCCAGTCAATATGGGCATGACACTCCCCGGCTGCATCGGCCAGGCTCGCCAGGCGCACGATATCCACCACGACGGAGGCACGCGCACGTGGATCAGAGGCATAGGCAAGCCTTGCGGTTGGCGACCAGGGCCCGAAACGATTACCGGGAATCCGCTCCCTGAGGCGTGCTTCCAGCACCAGGCCGACATGCGGCGTGCCGGCATAGTCGAGGGTAAAACCCGGGATGGTGATGCGGTAGCGGCGACTGGAGGTTTGTGCGCTACCGGGTGTCACCAATTGCGTCCCTTCAGCATTCAATGACTCCACCGTGCCACCCGCAAGAGCGGGAACATCTGCGGCGAAAGTGATGTGGGTATTGACGGGCAAGCCACCCAGTTGCTGCTGCATACCTGATGGTGCCGGGCCTGCCGGTGGCGCGGTACTGCGCGTAGCTGCGGCGAACAGACGCCCGCGCAGCTCGACGCGATCTACCGAGCGCACCCGCCAGTCCACGGATATCTCCATCACCAGAGTCGCCGGACAGGCGCTGCCCGAACCGGTATCCGTGGCTTTGAGATCGGCCGCGAGAACTTGTACCACGGCCGGTGCCGGCTGGTTGAGACTGATGGGTCCCATCATCCAGGGACTCCAGACCCCGAAAATCGTCTGGGTTGCGGCCGCATAGGTCATGGCGATAGTGCCGGGATTATTGGGAATCGGCAGGGCGCCATCGGTAGCACTTTGCCGGGTCGGTTCCGGGTCGCGCTCATTGCGCGCGTTGCCGATTGGACGATAGCCCCTGGTCAGTGTGCGCGGGGTGAGCAAGGCTTCAGCGGGCGTTGCACTCCCCGTGGCATGCCGCGCGGCGGCAAAACTGGCGACGGCAGTGATCATCGTCAGCGGAAAGCGCTCCCAGCTGGTGCGGATCGAGGCCAGCCAGGGTTGATCGATGGCGGCGGGGCGCAGATGCGCCTGGAAGTCCACTTGCAGATCGGCCGGTGACGGCGCCGGCAAGGCCAGCCCGGGCCGGGGGACCAGTGCTGCCAGCTCAACCGTGTCCGAATGGCCATCCAGCCCTTTTTCCCAGACACCGGTGATCAGCCAGTCCCAGTCGCTGCGGGTTGAGTCGCCGAACAGGGCACGATCCCCCAGCGTGATTTGCGGAATATCCTCATCGGGATAACCCGTACCATACCCCAGTGCCACCGCCAATTGCGGATCGCTGGAGGCCGCCATGGCCAATAGTCCGATGGGGGAAAGATCCGCTTTGCCCGGCTGCACGGCAGGCATGGCATCACCGGCAGGATTCTGGGGCGGGTCAATGGCAAAGGGAAACAGTTTTGCCGCCTGCTGATCAGGCGGGAAGCCGGCAACCTGTTGCAGCAACGGGAACAACTCCAG
>JAOUDU010000622.1 GCA_029859085.1 Gammaproteobacteria bacterium
CCACATCAGCAGCGGCGTGAGCGGGTGAACGTGGGACAGCCGCTCGAGCAGGTCATTCTCGAACAGGCGGATGGACTGGTGTTGTTTTTCAGGCTGCACAGGAATCGATTTCGGCGTCACGGCCGCTTACCTCTGTTTGCTTGGCTGCAGTGTTTTTGGGCCACAGGCGCTTGGAGCAGAACCAGTCTGCGGGGCGTGCCCGGATCCAGTCTTCAAACTGGTTGTGCACTTGCTGGATCATATCCATCGCCTGGGCGGTTTCGTCCGCCCCGGGATTGGTGGGTCGCACCGGGGCGTGAAACGTGACCCTGTAGCGCGCATCGTGCAGCCGCTCCACCTGTATTGGTACCAGGTCGCAATGGTGCTTCAGTGCCAGTTTCGCGGGCAGCAGGGTGGAAGTCTTGTCGCTGCCGAAAAAGCGGATCGGCACGCCGTCATCCACCCTCCGGTCCATGACCATCGCCGCCGAGCGGCCCTCCTTGAGCGCCCGCATCAACAGGCGTGCGCTGTTGTCCCTGGGCAGCAGCTGGCAGTTCAGCGCCTGGCGGGACTCCAGCAGCATGCGATCGAGCAGCGGGTTGGTCGGCGCCGAATAGAGGCTGGCGTTGGGGATGCCCATTTTGGCCATCGCCGAACAGGCGACTTCCCAGTTGCTCAGGTGGGCCGAGACGAAAACACAGGGCTTGCCCGGGTCACTGTAGGTGACAATCGGTTCACGGATATCGATAACCAGGCGATCGTCTTCCTTGAGAATCGTCTCCAGGTGGGGGTATTCCGCGAGTACGCGTCCGGCCTGGCCCCAGGCCTGGCTCACCAGCTCATCCAGTTCGCCGGCGTCCAGTTCGGGGAAGGCCAGCGCCAGGTTGGCGCGGAAAATCACCGTTTTGCGCTTCAGTTTCGAACCGAGCCAGGTGCCCAGCCCGCCGCCGAAGCGGGAGGCCGCGTCGATCGGCATCCGCCGCGCCAGCCACGCTACCAGCCAGACGAGGGCGTAATCCAGGCGCCACAGCAGGCGCTGCAGGAAACGGTGTTCCCGCGCCAGCTTGCGCAGTGAATTGCCAACAATAAACTCAGCCACGGCCCCGCTCTATCCTGTAGAAATCGTGTTTGATCCAGCCGCGGATTATAGCGCAGACGGCCCCGGTGTTCGGACCGGAAATAGCGGTCATAGTTCCGCTTTGCGCAGTTGTTCCAGCCCCTCCCGAAGGGTGATTTCCGGCCGCCAGCCCGCTGCCCGGGTGATGTCCATGTTATCCACTACCCAGTCCCGGTGACGCAGCTCCCTGAGCTTTGGCGGCGTGAGCATCGGGGAGTGGCCAGTGAGCCCGGCGCGCCGGAGATTGACCCAGGCCACGCAGTCCAGCAGCCACCTGGGCACCTGCCACAGGCGTACTTTACGACCCCAGGTGGCCGCCGCCAGGTCCGCCATTTCCCGCCAGTCGTAGCCATTGGCCTTGCCGTCGCACAGGGTCAGGGTCTGGTGCCGGGTTGCGCCGCTTTCCAGGCAGGCAATGATGGCGCTGACCAGGTCGGTCACGTGGATCAGGGAGGTGCGGGCGGTGGCGTCCCCGGGGACCGTGGCGATACCCCGGGCCATGGCCCGGAACACCGGCAGCATTTCCCGGTCGCCGGGCCCGTAGACAGCGGGCGGGCGCAGGATGAGCCAATCCAGGTCCGGCCGCGCGGCCAGCAGCTCCTCCCCGGCCCGCTTGCTGGCGGCATACCAGGAGAGGCCCGGTTCCCGCGCCGCCAGCGACGACAGCAACAGGAGGCGTGGGGGGGTCGGTTGCGCGGCGACCGCGGCCAGCACATTGGCGGTGCCGCGGACGTTGATGTGATCGAAATCCCGGCGGGATGCGCCGCGGACGGCCCCGGCTGCGTGAATGACAGCGGTGCTGCCGGTCACCAGTTGGCGCAGCGCGCCGGTGTCGTCAAGGTCGCCCTCGACCAGGCTGGCGCCCTGGCGGGTGAGGTGTTGCGCCCTGGCGGGGGACCTGGCCAGGATGCGGACGAGATAGCCTCTTTGCAGCAGGCCCGCACACAGCGCGGTGCCGATAAACCCCGTGGCACCGGTAACCGCGACCAGGCTGCCGCTTGGAATCAGGCTGATGCGACCCTCAGGCGGAACTCTTCGGTGACCGCGTTCAGGTTGTCAGCTTCGTGGGAGCTGATGAAGTCCAGGCGCGCCTTGGCGCGGGACAGCTTGCCCGAGGAGGTCTTGGGCAGGGTGTGGGGGGGGACCAGCTCGACATAGCAGTCCAGGCTCATTTCCAGGCGCATCAGCGCGCTCAGGCGGCGCACCAGGTTGTTGCGCTTCTTGCTGTCGGTTTCCCGGCACTGTACCAGCAGTACGCACATTTCCTCGCCCTCGTGGTCGGGCACGGAGAATGCCACCGCGTCACCCGCGCGCACTTCGGGCTCGGCCTCGGCGATGTGCTCGAGGTCCTGCGGCCAGATATTGCGACCGTGGATGATGATCAGGTCTTTCTTGCGCCCGGTGATGGTGAGCACGCCATCTACTAGGTAGCCGATA
>JAOUDU010000052.1 GCA_029859085.1 Gammaproteobacteria bacterium
AGCAGCGACCGGAAACCGCTGGCTACGAGGAGGAACCCCACCCGCCATCCCGCTCGCCCCGCGCGACCTGACGCCAGACAGGCTGCCCGCCGTCAGGCAGCCTTTTCAGCGGGTTGCCGCGGCTCGATCTCCACCGGGGTGTCGCGCCGGAAATCCGCCAGGTCCGGTTCCGCCATCTCCCTGACCCACCGGTTCCATGAGTAGGGCCAGAGGGCGGGCTCCCCATCCGCATCGAGGTACCAGCTCTGGCAGCCGCCGACCCAGGCGGTGGTGCCCATACCCTGCTTCAGGTAGTCATTGAAGCGAACCTTCGCCTCCTCGGTGGCTTCCACGCTCTGCAACTGGCCAGTGCGCCAGCGGTCGATCAGCTTCAGCACATAGTCACCCTGTACCTCGCTCATCGCGATGACCGAGTAATTTCCCACCGGCGAGTTGGGACCCAGCATCAGGAAGAAATTGGGAAAGCCCGGCAGGCAGACGGAGCGATAGGCCTGCACCTTGCGCGACCAGGCTGTATCGATGGACAACCCGTCGCGGCCCGTCAGGTCCATGGGCCGCATGAAATTGAACGGATGAAAACCTGTCGCCAGGATCAGTACATCCAGCTCATGCCGCGTGCCGCCCCTGGTGATCACGCCCTGCTCCGAGATCCGCTCGATTCCCGCGGTTTCCAGCCGCACGTTCGGGCGTTGCACCGCCTGATAAAAAGTGGAGCTGACAATCAGCCGCTTGCAGCCCACCTTGTAGTCCGGGGTGAGTTTGGCTCGCAGCGCCGGGTCCTTCACGCTCCTGCGCAGGTAGCGCTTGACCCGCCAGCTCAGCAGGGCGTGACGCCAGCCACCGGCGCTGACCGCCTCGGTGAAGGTATTGCGAATAAGCCAGGCATAGCGCTTGCGCAACTTGTCCATAAGACCCTGGTTACCCCGCAACCTGGCCTGTTCTTTCTCGGAATAATCCTTGTCCGCCACATCGAGTATCCACTGGGGCGTGCGCTGGAAAATGGTGAGGGAGCCCGCCGTCTTCGATATCTCGGATATCACCTGGGCCGCGGTGGAACCGGTGCCGATGATACCGACCCGTTTCCCCCGGAGATCCACAGCATGGTCCCAGCGCGCGGTGTGGAACATCGCACCCGCGAAACTGTCCAGGCCCGGTATATCGGGGTATGCCGGGTGGTGCAGGATGCCGGTGGCGGCGATAACGAAATCTGCCACGAGGTCGTTGCCCCTGCTGGTGGTGAGGTACCACTTGCCGTCCCGGTAGTGACAGGCGTCAACGGACTCGTTGAAACGCACCTGGGAGGTCACGCCATAGTCGGCGGAAATTTTCTCGAAATAGGCCTGGATTTCGTCGCCGTGGGCAAAGCGGTGCCGCCACTCCGGGTTGCCCTGGAAAGCGTAAGTGTACATGTGCGCGGGAATGTCGCAGGCGACCCCGGGGTAAGTATTTTCCCGCCAGGTGCCACCGACCTTGTCGGCTTTCTCGAGGATTGTGACATCGCTTATACCGGCCTCGCGCAATTTGATCGCGATGAGTATGCCGGTCATGCCGGCACCGATGACAACAACCGACGGGTTTTTTACGCTGGAATTTCTCATGGTACTCCCCAGTTTCAACAGGTGCTTTTACAGTGGGCACTACTGTAGGGGAAATCGCCGCCCCGGCGAATGTTCGGGCGGGACAAAAACTTATGAATTACGGACAGGCTCGTTTAACATTGGCCGATGGCTGAGCGCATCCACATCTCCCACCATATCAAGGCCCTGCCCCCGGCCCTCAAGGCCATGCAAGCCATGGGCTATGATCCCCGCGATTGCCTGGCGGGGACCGGGATCGGGCCGGAAGACCTGCTCTGCCCCGACCCGCAGCTGGACTTCACCCTGGCACAGGAGTTCCGCTTTCACCGCAACCTGCTGCAAATCAGCGCCGATCCCCTGCTGGGACTCACACTGGGCAAGGCCTACACGGTGCAGACCTACGGGCTTTTCGGCTACGCCTTCCTCAGCGCCCCAACCCTGCGGCAGGCAATGACTATAGCCAGCAACTACGGCCCGCTGACATTTACCCTGTTCCGCGTGGAATTCATCGAAACGGCGACAGCGGGAATCATGCGGTTTTCCCGGCTGGTGGAAATCCCGGAAGACCTGTTCAGTTTTTATGTGGACCGGGACCTGGCGGCGGCGCTGGCGGGCGTCGAGCCCGGCCTGCCGGGCGTCATACAACCCACCGGCATAGACATGATGCACGGCGGCCAGGGCCTGGGAGCGGCCTATGAAAAATTTTTTGGTTGCGCAGTCAGCTTCAATGCACCGCATTCGGAGGTACGGGTCAACGCCTCCGTGCTGGACACCCCGATGCCTTTACGGGACGCGGAAACTTCGACCATCTGCCAGCAGCAGTGTCGACTGCTGTTGGCCCGCCTGAGCAGCAGCAGCGGCTTTGTCGAACGGGTGCGTCAACTGATAGTGGCCCGCCCGGGCTGCTTCCCCGATATCGATTACGTGGCCGGGAAGCTCCATATGACCAGCCGCACCCTGCGGCGCAGGTTGTCGGCCGAGGGCAGCAGCTACCAGCAGATAATGGCCGACGTGCGCCATGAACTGGCCCGGGAGTACCTCGCCACCAGCAGCCTGCCTATGGAAGAAATAGCGTCCATGCTGGGTTACAGTAGCGCGGGCAATTTCAGCTGCGCCTTCAAGCGCTGGCATGGCTGCCCCCCCCGCCAGTACCGGCAGCAGAACCGATAGCGTGAACCCGACACTATGGAACGAATAATATGATGAATGCCCTCAGGGCCTGGCTGTCCCGCCTGTTTCAAGTGATCAAGGTACTGGCGTTCCGCGCGTACTACCGCTTCAGCAATGCCTGGGCCTGGCGCGGTCATACCAGCGCAGGGCCCTTTACCGACCTGCAGATCCCGGCAGGTGACACAACCATCAGGGCCCGGCTTTACAACAACGCACTGGGCGGGCAGAAGCCACTCATCGTATACATCCACGGCGGTGGCTGGGTGATCGGTGACCTGGAGACCCACCACCCTTTCTGCCGGGTTCTGAGCGCAACCAGCGGTTGCAGCGTGATCGCGCTGGATTACCGGCTGGCGCCGGAACATCCCTTCCCGGCGGCACAGGATGACTGCCTGGCGGCGACCCGCTGGATAGCGCAGCACGCAGCGGAACTGGGAACCAGCAATAAGCGCCTGGTGATAGCCGGCGACAGTGCCGGTGGCAACCTCGCCACTTGCACCTGCCTTGAGATCGATTCTGCCAGCCGGGAAAAAATAGCCGGCCAGGTGCTGATCTACCCCGCTGTCGACCACTACAGCGCCGGTTTCGATTCCTATGTGGAGCGGGCCACCGGCCAGGTACTTACCACCGGGGTGATGCAATGGTTCTGGGACACCTATCTCGGCGGGCTGCCCGCCCAGGCACCGGAAGTACAGCGGGCCTTCCCGCTGCACGCATCAGCGCTCACCTCGCTGCCCCCGACCCTGCTGGTCACGGCGGAGAAGGATCCGCTGCGCGACGAGGGCAGGGCCTACGCCGAAAAGCTGCAGCTGGCCGGCGTGCCGGTGAGCTGCCACCACTTTGCCAATGCGGCACACGGCTTCGCCTGCTCCGAGGGTCCGCAGGCGGATTTTCGCGGCTTTATGCACCAACTCACCACCTGGCTGGCACAGCGGGATTAACCTGATCGGGGAACGACAACCATGAAACCCAAACTTGACCTCGTGATCTTCGGCGGCACAGGTGACCTGTCCACCCGCAAGCTGCTACCCGCCCTGTTCCAGCTGCACCGCCACCAGCTGGCCGAGCGCCTGCACCGCATTATCGCCACCGGTCGGGCCACCATCCCCGACGAGAAGTTCCGCGACACGGTGCGCGACAACCTGCAGACATTCCTGCCGGCGGGGGAGTGGAGTGAGGAAGTCTGGAGTACCTTCCGCGAACGCCTGCACTACACCACCATCAACGCCAGCGAACCGGCTGATTACCTGGCGCTGGGACAACTGCTTGATAATGCCCAGGCGCCTGGCCGGCTTTACTACCTGGCCACGCTGCCCTCGCTATACGGCGAGATCTGCCGGCAGCTTCATGCTGCCGCTGTGGTCAACGAGCACAGCGGCGTGGTGCTGGAAAAGCCCCTGGGCCACGACCTGGCTTCCTGCCAGGAAATCAATGAACAGGTGGCACAGGTGTTCCTGGAGGAGCACACCTTCCGGATCGACCACTACCTGGGCAAGGAGACAGTGCAGAACCTGCTGGCGGTACGCTTCGGCAACCCGCTGTTCAGCCCGATGTGGCGCAATAATTTTGTCGATAACGTCCAGATCACCGTGGCCGAGGATATCGGCGTGGAAGGCCGGGCCGACTACTATGCCAAAACCGGCGCGCTGCGGGACATGGTACAGAACCACCTGCTGCAGCTCCTGTCGATTGTGGCGATGGAACCCCCGGTAAGCCTGCGCGCAGCGGACATCCGCGACGAAAAAATGAAGGCGTTGCGGGCACTGGTGCCAATCAACGCGGACAAGGCCAGGGAGTGCACAGTGCGGGGGCGCTACTCCGCCGGCGCGGTTAACGGCACCGCGGTCAAGGGCTTCCTGGAAGAAGCGGAATTCGAGAGTGCCGACGCGACGGAGACTTTCGTCGCCATCAAGGCCACCATCAATAACTGGCGCTGGGCCGGGGTGCCGTTTTACCTGCGCACCGGCAAACGCCTCAGCCGCCGCTACTCGGAGATCGTCATCGAATACAAGCGACTGCCTTTCTCGCTGTTTACCAATGATCCCAATGAGCTGACCAACAAGCTGGTCATCCACCTGCAGCCCGAGGAATCGATAAGCCTGCACACCCTCAACAAGAAACCGGGGCTCACCAACAAGCTGAGCCTGCAGCCGGTGGAGCTGCACCTGACGGATGCATCCCGCGGCAAGGCCGATAGGTACGATGCCTATGAGCGCCTGCTGCTGGACGCGATCAACGGTGACCAGACCCTGTTCATGCGCAGGGATGAGGTGGAAACGGCCTGGCGCTGGATCGACACCATCATCGAGGCCTGGGAGCAGAATGGCACGCCGATCAAGGATTACAACTCCGGCACGATGGGGCCGAACGCGGCGACCGCCCTGGCGGCGGTAGATGGCCGCAGCTGGTATGAGTGAGTGGCGCCGCTTTGGCAGCACTGCGGGGCTCGACGAGGCCCTGGCCGCGCACCTTGCCAGCCGGCTGGCGACTGACATAAGCCATCGCGGTCACGCCAGCCTGGCGGTGTCAGGCGGCGGCACTCCCACCGGGATGTTCAGGCAGCTGTCCCGGTGTGAACTGGACTGGGCGAGGGTCTGGCTGACCCTGGTGGACGAACGCTGTGTCGCCGCCGACAGCCCCGATTCCAACGAGCGGCTGGTGCGGCAGCACCTGCTGCAGAACCGTGCCGCCGCCGCCCGCTTCATCGGCATGGCCGAGGCGGGCGCAACCGGGCTCGAGGCACTGGGCGCGCAAATGGAAATGATACCGAAGCCATTTTCCGCGGTAGTGCTGGGCATGGGTGGCGACGGGCACACCGCGTCATGGTTTCCACACGCGGAAAACCTGCCCGCCCTGCTGGACCCGCAAAACCCGATCGACGTCGCCCTGACCGATCCGGTCACCGCCCCGCACCGGAGGCTGACCCTGACCCTGGCCGCGGTTCTCGACAGCAGCGAGATCAATATTCATATCACCGGTGAGGAGAAACAGGCCGTGCTCGAAAGCGCCGTCGCAAAAGGCTGCCCGGTCGCTGCCATTCTGCAACAGCACACATCCCCTGTGACTATCTGGTGGGCGCCCTGACGATACCCCTGCAACCGGCTCAAATCACCGGGCCTGGCGCCCGACCGGGCGCCGTCGCTGGCTGATGGCAATGCCGCTGCAGATCGCGGCAAGCCCGAGGAATTGCCAGCTGTTGACCGGCTCGCCCAGCAGCAGCGCACCTGCCGCAAAGGCGAGGGCGGGGATTATGTAATTGATCAGCGACAGGAAGTTGGGGCCACAGTTGGATACCACCACAAAGAATACCCAGGTGGCCAGGCCGGTGGAAAACACGCCCAAAGCGATCGTCGCCAGCAGGGGGCCCGCGCTGATCGGCAATTGCCATGGCTGCTCGATCGCCAGGCTGAAAGGCAGGATCAACAGCGCACCGACGATCAGTGAGCCGGTGGCGGTGACGAGCCCGCTCTGGGCCGGCAGGCGCTTGGTGTATACGTTGTTTACCGCGTAGGAAAAAGTAGCCGCGACCACTGCCAGCTGGGCCGGCAGGCTGGCGCCACCAAATCCCGCGAGGGCGTCGCCGCCAACCAGGACAGTCACGCCGGCAAATCCAGCCATAACGCCGATGACACGCTGCGGTGTCAGTCGCTCATGCTCGACAAAATGATGCGCAAGCACCATGGTGCTGATCGGCACCAGTGCCATCAACAGGCCAGCCTGGCCGCTGGCGATGTGCTGCTGCGCCAGGGATATCAGCGTGAACGGCACCAGGTTTCCCAGCAGGGTCAGCGCGGCAAACCGCAGCCACCAGCGCCCGGCCCGGGGCAGGTGATGACCCTGCCAGCGCATGATGAGAAAAAGCACGAACGCGCCGACCATCAGCCTTATCGTGACCAGTGTCAGGGGAGGGAAAACCTCCAGCCCCACAGCGGTCAGCAGGAAGGCAAAACCCCAGGCGAGGCACAGACAGCCCAGCATAAGCCAATCGATGGCGCGAGGGGGGTGTATCATCAGGTTTCCGTATCAGTGGGCAGCTAACCAGCCGCCCACTTTACCCTGTTGCACCCGGGGTGTAACGTGGCGCGATTCACGGGAGTACCGGTATATGCACAAGAGTAAACTGGCGGGCTTCATCATCGATTGCCAGACTTCGAACCTGGACGGCGCCGCCAGCTTCTGGAGTGAAGCCCTGGGCATGCCGATGGAGCAACTGCCGGGTGCTGAGGGGGAGAAATACGTCAGGCTGAAAGATAAAACCGGCCAGATGCACGTCGAGGTCCAGTCGGTGGACCACGCGAGCCGGGTCCACCTGGATATAGAGACCGACAATATCGTTGCTGAGGTCCAGCGACTGCGGGCGCTCGGGGCGGTGGTTGTCGAGCATGTCCACAGCTGGTGCGTCATGCAGGCGCCGACCGGCCAGCGCTTTTGCGTGGTGCGAAAGGACTCCGAGCGCTTTGACCAGCAGGCCAATGTCTGGCCCGGCGGCTAGGCGCGGTTTATCCGGCCAGGGCCATACCCACGAAAACCAGCAGGGCGATGTTTGCCACCACCCCCAGCAGGTAGAAGTAACTTCTCGGGCTGGGGTTCCTGTCAGTCGCGATGGCGTAGTACAGGACCATATGCGCTATCCGCGCAACTGCAAAAACCCAGATGAGCGTCCCCGTCCAGAAAACATCCGCCCCGGCAAACAATGCCAGGAAAGACGCCCCCAGCATCACCGGGATATTTTCCAGCGAGTTCATGACCGTCCGGTTGGAGCGGAATACAAACGACGAGTGGCCCAGCGACTCGTCCATCTTGCCGGGTATCGCGCCCGGCTGCGACGCCTTGCTGCCTGCGGCGACGAGCGCCTGCACCAGCACCGTAACGAGAATGACAAAGATGCCCCAGAGGGCTACCGAATAGTGTTCATACATGGGCATGCGGACTCCAGTAGTGACTCGTTACCCAGTGTAGCCCATGCCCTGCGCGGTCACTCGCTTTTATGTTGCTATATCTCGCCGAAGAAGGCCTTGAGATGCGCCTCCACGCTGCGCGCGAGGGCGTGCAGGTCGTAACCGCCTTCCAGGGATGAAACGATTCGCCCGCCAGCACTGGCATCGGCCTGCTCGCATAGACGCCGGGTGACCCAGGCGTAGTCGCCGTCCACGAGGTTCAGTTGCGCCATGTAGTCTGCCTGGTGACCATCGAATCCGGCGGAGACCAGGATCAGCTGCGGCGCAAACCCCTCAAGTCGCGGCAGCCAGTGACGCTCCACTGCCTGGCGAAACACCGCCCCATCGGCGCCCGCGGGCAGGGGCACATTCACTACATTGGCGGCTTTGCAGTCATGGCCGGTGTGGGGATAGAACGGGTGCTGGAAGGTGGAGCACAGCAGGACCCGGTCATCGCCCGCAAAAATGTCCTCGGTACCGTTGCAGTGGTGTACGTCGAAATCGGCTATGGCTACCCGCTCGAGGCCGTGTTCGGCCAGGGCGTGATGGGCCGCAACCGCGATGTTATTGAAAAAACAGAAACCCATCGCCCTGCCGCGCTCCGCGTGGTGCCCGGGCGGGCGGACCCCGCAGAATGCCTTGCCGGCCTTGCCGGACATGACCAGGTCCACGCCCATTACCGCCGCCCCCGCCGCCCGCAGCGCAGCCTGCAGCGTGTGCCGGCCCATCGCGGTATCACCCCCAACCCAGATCAATCCGTCGCCGGGGCATGCTTCAAAGATGCTGGCGACATACCCCGGGTCATGTACCGCCTCCAGCAATTCCCGCTCGACCAGCGGTGCGTTATAGTGATGCAGCGCCATATCCAGCCCGGTCGCGATCAGGCGATCATTGATCGCAGCCAGCCGCGCGGACCGCTCCGGGTGATGATGCCCCATGTCGTGCAGCTGGCAGTCAGGGTGGGAAATGTAGGCGAGCGACATGGGCGACCTCCAGGTGCATTTACCGTGGCAATTCTGACCCGGACCCGCTGTCCGGGCTTTGATCCTTGTCTATGGTGATACAGGTAGCCCCTAAATTTTCCGCGACACCCCGGCCAACAGTAATGAGAAAACACCGCTTACACAAAGTTTTCGAACCGCAATCGGTTGCCGTGGTCGGCGCCTCGAACAGGCCACTGTCCGCGGGAAGCCAGGTACTCGAAAGACTGGTGGAAAGCAACTTCCAGGGCAGGATCTACCCGGTCAACCCGAGGTATGACCAGCTCCAGGGGCTGCAGTGCCACGCCTCGATCGGTGCGATAAACCAGCCCGTGGACCTGGTGGTGATAGTCGTTCCAGCCGCCCGGGTGGCCGCGGTTATGCGCGAATGCGCCAGCCACGCGGTGGGTGCGGTCATCATCATTTCCGCCGGGTTTGGCGAGACGGGCCTGCAGGGCCAGGCGCTCCAGGACGAGATACTCGCTATCGCCCGCGCCCATAACATCACCCTGGTCGGCCCCAACTGCCTCGGTGTGATCCGGCCCGGTATCGGCCTCAACGCCAGTTTTGCCAGGAGCAGGGTCATCCCGGGGCGGGTGGCGATGGTCGCCCAGTCCGGCGCCTTTTGTACCGCCCTGCTGGACTGGGGCGAGGCCAGGGGTTTCGGGTTTTCGGCGGTGGCTTCACTTGGGGCGACTGCGGATGTGGGTTTTGGCGAGGTGCTGGACTACCTCGCCCTGGATCCGCAGACCAAGAGCATTCTGCTCTATATAGAGGGAGTATCGGATGCCCGCGCCTTTCTGAGCGGACTGCGTGCCGCGGCCAGGCTGAAGCCCGTGATCGTCGTCAAATCGGGGCGCAGCGAGCACGGCACCCGCGCGGCGGTATCCCATACCGGCGCCCGGGCGGGCGGCGACCTGGTTTTCCATGCGGCGATCAAGCGTACCGGTGCGGTTAGGGTCATCACGGTCAACCAGTGGTTTGCCACGGCACAAACACTTGCCTCCGGCGTCCGGGTGGAAGGGTCCCGTCTCGCCATCCTCACCAATGGCGGCGGGCCCGGTGTCATGGCCGCGGACCGGGCGGCGGACGTGCAGGTGCCGCTCGCCGATTTATCCGCGGAGTCGGTGGGAAAGCTCAGCGCGTTCCTGCCGGCCCACTGGTCCCACTCCAATCCGGTGGATATCCTCGGCGACGCCAGCCCGGAGCGATACCGCCAGGCGACCGAAATCCTGCTGGCCGACGAGAACGTGGACGGCCTCCTGGTAATGCTATCCCCCCAGGGAATGACGGATCCCGATGCCTGCGCCGAGGGCGTCATCGCCGCGATGGATGGAACCAGGAAACCTGTGCTGACCTGCTGGCTGGGCGAAAAACTGGTGCAAACAGCGCGCCAGCGCTTTTCCGCGGCGGGTATTCCATCTTTCAACAGCCCCGAGGCCGGGGTGGACGCCTTCGGTTTCCTGTCGGCCTACCGCCACAACCAGAATGCGCTGCTGCAGGCGCCGCCTCCCCTGTCCAGGCAAGCGGTACCAGACGTGGCCGGCGCGCGCCAGATCATAATGCGCGCCCTGGATGATCGCCGGTCCAGCCTCAGTAATGCCGAGACGAGGGATGTCCTGCGGGCCTTCCATATTCCCGTTGCCGCGTCCATTCAGGCGGCCACAGCCGCCCGCGAACGGGCAGAGCGGCCCCACGCCCGC
>JAOUDU010000623.1 GCA_029859085.1 Gammaproteobacteria bacterium
GAAATGGCCTCAGGCCCATGCCGGTAGTGTCAGCAGCGGGATCGGAGCTGTTGTCGCGTTTGAGCTGTCCGTAGAACGTAGCGCTCCACGGGCTGTCGCTGCGGTTGTCGATGAGATAGCTGACGTTGACCAGATTGTCGCCGCGCGTGAAGGTAAAGCGCTTGGTGATCAGCACGCCGCTCGCTTGCGTGTAGGTTAAATCGACCAGCAGCTGCTCCTGGCCCGGCGCTAGACGGTATTCGGTCTTTTTCGCGTCGAACAGGGGGCGTCCATCGCGGGTGTCGGTGCCATCGGTGCCTATCAGCCCGCTCTGGGCGACATAGGTGCGCCGTGAAGTCCTTTCCATGAGAACAAAAGGCTGGTCGCCGTCGAGTTCCGCCAGCTGCTTGGGCAGTGAGACGGTAACGAAGTCGCCTCCCAGCAAGTCGATCTGCAGGTCCAGCACGTCGGTGACGACGCGGACCAGCGAGCTGCGCTTGCTGCCGGAGCTGGTCGTCTCCTGGGCTACGGAGGGAACATCGCTGTCGAGATTGGCAGCGGGAGTCGGCAGGTCGTCTTCGACAGCGCCGACAGGTCCCTGGACCGGTGCAGCGATAGACTGGCCTGCTGCCACGCGAGAAGCTGCATGATGGGCCTTATTGAAGGCGGTCCACTCGCTGACCAGCATCAGCGCGACGCCAACGATTGCAGCGATTAACAGATATCTGATCCAATCCATAAACTACAGCCTTGTTTCCAGTGATGCATCGGGTTGATGCGCAGGTGAGTTGTCGGCCGGTGGAACAGGGTCGAAGCCACCGGCGCAGAGGGGGTGGCATCGGCACAAGCGGCGAAGCGACAGCAGCAGGCCCCTGGCCAGGCCGTGATGCGTCAGTGCTTCCTCCGCATAGTGGGAACAGGAGGGATAAAAACGGCAATGAGGGCCCATCATGGGGCTGATCAACAGCTGATAGCATCTGACCAGCGCAATGGCAAGGCGCCGGGCCATTATGATCTGTTCTCCGGGCTGTTCATTGTCTTTCTTTCCAGTCTGCTCCACTGTTTGTCCAGCAGAGCTGCCAGCGCGGGCTTGCTCAGGTTACCGATGTCTCTGCGGGCAATGACGACGATATCAACAGGGGGCAGTGTATGCCGCCGGTGCCGAAAACTCTCGCGAATGACGCGCTTGATGGTATTGCGCCGGGCGGCGAGTTTTACCTGTTTTTTGGGAACTACCATGCCGAGGCGCGGATGCGGCTTGTCGTTGTGCACGGCAAGGATCAGCATGGCCGGGCAGGCGACCTTGAGCTCAGCGTGAGAGAAGACCCGGGTGAAGTCCGATGAATCCAGCAGCCGCAAAGACCTGCCGAAATTGAATTCGGGCATGCAGCGGCCTCACTGAGCGTGATGAATCAGGCGTGAATCAAGCGGAGAGGCGCTTGCGGCCCTTGGCGCGGCGGCGGTTGATGACCTGGCGACCGCCACGTGTGGCCATACGGGCGCGAAAACCGTGAGTGCGCTTGCGCTTAAGAACGCTGGGCTGGAATGTTCTCTTCATGACGGAGTCTCTGGAAACGGGTTGTGGGACGTATTCCGAGGGCGAGCGATCACCCGCTCGCGTGGAAAATAGGACGCGGGATTTTAGGCGATAGTCCACTGAATGGCAATCGCTAATCCATCGGATCATCGCCGACCGGCGACAGTTATACACAGTTATGCACAGCTTGAATAGAGGATATCAACAGGTGGATATGATGTTCGGCGTGACTTGACAACGGCCCCCGAGCTCGTTCCTGTAAAAACCTGTATGATTTTATAAGCTATTGATATTTATGTAGATAATTGAATTATGAAATATCTGTGGCAAAGCAAAATGATTGTGGATAACCTACGTCGAGCACGAGCCTTGTCTTAGCCAATAATGATAATTTCAGGTTGTTTCAGCCGGTTTTTTGTATTAATCGGGGGGGTGGGGTCGCCTGCACGTTGAAGACGTTTTTGTAGGGAGTAGCGCTAAGTGGTTCTGAACGTAGAAAGGAGAATGCCGGAGGGCATCTGGCAACAGTGCATGGAGTCTTTGAGGGGAGAGTTGCCCGCGCAGCAGTTCAATACCTGGATTCGTCCTCTCAAGGCGGAATTAGACGGGGATGTGCTTTGTTTGTACGCACCTAATCGCTTCGTGAAGGATTGGGTAACCGACAAGTTTCTTCACCGTATCAACGAGCTCGTCAATGAGACCACAGGCCTTGGCCTGAGCGGTGCGAAGGTGGACATCGACGCACGCCAGAAGGACATCGCCAATAGGTTTCTCGTCAATCGGCGCGATCAGCCCAGGGCCCTCGATAATATCGTCAAAGCCGAGGTGACCCCAGCGGCCACAGCCGCCCCTTATCGGTCAGTGAAGAAGTCGAAACAGGAGAGGGAGGCCCGGCAGGTACAGGTTGAAGGTGCGATCAAGCACCAGAGCTATCTGGTGGAGAACTATACCTTTGACACTTTCGTGGAAGGTAAATCGAACCAGTTGGCGCGGGCGGCTTCCTCTCAGGTGTCC
>JAOUDU010000624.1 GCA_029859085.1 Gammaproteobacteria bacterium
GCGTCGAATAACTGCCACTGGGTCTTGCCGAGTTCTTCCATTATTAAAGTTGTTATCACGGGCTGTAAACACAGGAGTAGCAATGAATTATCCAATGACCGAAGAACAGCGTATGTTTTTGGATTCACTGCGCGGGTTTCTGGAGAAAGAAATCTACCCACATGAGGCTGCCGCTGATCGAGCTGGTGCCGTCAGCGTGGAGTTGGGAGAACATATAAAGAAGCGCGCTATTGCCATGGGATTTTACGCCGCGAACCTGCCCGAGTCTGTGGGCGGCGGTGGACTTGATTACACTACGTTGGGCCTGTTTGAACGCGAGTTGGGTAAAGTCAGTTACGGTCTGGGGGGCCACCTTGCCAGGCCCACCGAGTTGCTGCTTGCCTGTGAGGGCGACCAGATAGACCGTTACCTCAAACCCTGCATAAGTGGCGAAAAACATGAATCTTTCGCGCTGACCGAGCCTGGCGCCGGTTCAGATATTATGTCGATGTCTACCCGGGCGGTTGCCGCCGGCGATGATTACCTGATCAGTGGAATGAAACATTTTATCAGTACGCCATGCCTGCCGGATTTTGCGATTGTTTTTGCGGTGACCGGGGTTGACGAAACCCCGCGCGGATCGCGTAAGCGTGTGACAGCCTTCCTGGTCGATCGGGGGGAAAAGGGTTTCGACATTCGACTGGGGCCGCAGTGTGTGTCGCAGCGAGCCTATAGGACCTATGAGCTCAGTTTTGATGAGTGTCGGGTGAGCAAGGCGCAAATTCTGGGCGAAGAGGGCGAGGGCCTGGTGCTGGCCGATAAATGGCTGGGCATGGGTCGGGTCTGGGTCGGCGCCCAGAGTTGTGGCAAGGCAGAGCGGCTGATGGCGCTGGCGGTGGAGTGGGCCGCGAACCGCAAGCAGTTTGGCAAGCCTATCGGTAGTTTCCAGGGTACCTCTTTCAAGTTGGCGGATATGGCCACAGAACTGCAGGCGGCCGATCTTCTGGTTATGCATGCCTGCCAGAAGGCGGACCAGGGCACAATGCAGCCCGAAGACGCCGCCATGGCCAAACTTTACGCCTCTGAAATGGTCGGCCGGGTGGCGGATAACACGGTGCAGATTTTTGGCGGAATGGGCCTGATGGAGGAGCTGCCAGTGGAACGTTTATGGCGCGATGCCCGGATAGAGCGTATCTGGGATGGCACCTCGGAAATTCAACGGCATATTATCGCCCGCTCCCTGTTGCGACAGCAGGGCGCCTGATCTTTGGGACTTGTCAAAGGAAAGCTGTATGGCATTTGAAGTGCGGAAAATCGTTTATTATCGGGAAGAAATATTTATTGAAGGCGGTAAAGCCCTGGCGCTACCCGTTACGATGCTAGGGGTCGCTGCGGTGATAACCAATCCCTGGCACGGGCGGGGTTTTATTGAGGACCTGGGCCCGGAAATCAGGGCCGGCTCCTCGGCTATGGGGGAACTCATCGTGGCCAGGATATTGGAGCAGTTGGGCGGCGGGGATGTCATTGAAGCCTACGGCAAAGCCGCCGTGGTGGGGAGCGAGGGCGAAATCGAACATGGCTCAGCGGTGATTCACACTCTGCGGTTCGGCAATCATTTTCGCGAAGCCGTGGCCGCTACCAGTTACCTCAGTTTCACTAACAAGCGGGGCGGGCCCGGCACGTCGATCCAGATTCCTATGATGCACAAACATGAT
The DNA here is from genome assembly GCA_029859085.1 of Gammaproteobacteria bacterium. Taxonomy (GTDB): domain Bacteria; phylum Pseudomonadota; class Gammaproteobacteria; order Pseudomonadales; family Halieaceae; genus JARRPM01. Next base: position 1,695 of record JAOUDU010000624.1, read on the forward strand.
GCGGGCGCGCGCTCACACTACATCACCCTTGAGATGCACATTCCCGATGCGCCGGCCGCGAATGAAATTGTGGTCGCTCTGGGGGCATCGACGGGCGGGCGGGGGCATCCGCGTATTGGCGATCGCTACCGGGATATAGAGGAATTGGAAAAGGAAGCCCTGGCGGGACAATAAACGCGCCATCATACTGCTCGGATAACGGAATACTGATGAAACTTTACTACAGTGCCACATCGCCCTATGCACGCAAGGTCATGGTGGTGGCCCACGAGGTCGGCGTGGCCGACCGGATCGAGTTGCTGATATCTGATCGCAGTATTTTCGATGGGATCAATCCGGCTACCCCTCTCGGCAAAGTGCCCAGCCTGGAGTTGGACTCTGGTATGGTGTTGTACGATTCTGTGGTGATCTGTGAATACCTGGATAGCCTTTCGGCTGGCGTGAAACTCTTTCCCCGGAATGGGGATCCGGATAAATGGGCCGTGCTGGTGTTGCATGCCCTGGCTACCGGCATGACGGACGCGCAGCACGATCGCCGTATCAATATGGCCATGCCTGCCGGTGAGGGCTCCCCCAGTTGGGACGCGAGAAATAAACTCTGCATCGACCAGTGCCTTGACGTGTTGGAAAAACAGGCAGAATCCTTCGGTGATCAACCTGATATCGGATTGATCGCTGTGGCGTGCGCGCTCGGTTTCCATGATTTACGCTTTCCGGCTGAGGCGTGGCGAACCGGGCGACCGAGACTGGGAGGGTGGTATGAACAGTTTTCAAAACGGGATTCCATGGTGCTGACCCGCCCGCCGGGCTGATGACCAAGCTAGCGATAATGTAA
>JAOUDU010000625.1 GCA_029859085.1 Gammaproteobacteria bacterium
CAGGAAACCCGGCTGCTGGTAATTCGGCCCGGGGTACCGGTAGAAACCCCTGCCGGATTTCATGCCGATCTCGCCCCTGTCGATCATCGGCTGCAGCAGGGCCAGGATTTTCGGGCGCAGCCCCGCTGTGAATGGATCTTCCCGCCGGTACTGCCAGCTGTCGTGAATCACGTTGACACCGAACAGGTCCATCATGCCAAACGGCCCGATCGGTGCCTTGCGCGCGGCCATCCAGGCGCGATCGATAGCCTCCGGCGTGGCAACCCCGTCGGTCACCAGCAACAGGGCACAGCCCAGCAGCGGGCCGAGCATCGCATTGAGCACATAGCCCGGGTATTCCTTCTTCAGCAGCAGCGGCACACCGCCGGTACTGCGTACATAGCGCTGCAGGATATCGATGGTGGCGGCGCTGGTGCGCGGCCCACCAACAATATCCACCAGTGGCGCCCCCAGGTGGGAATGCAGCGCGGCGAAGCGGTCGCCCCGCAACACCGCCGACTCGATTTCCGACACCAGCAGCGCGGAGGAATTGGTCGTGAGTATGGTGTGCGGCGGGCAGACTTCATCCAGCTGGCGGTGGGTTTCCCGCTTGATATCCAGCCGCTCGAACACCGACTCGCTGACCAGGTCGGCAGCGGCCGTCGCCTGGCGCAAATCCGCGACCACCGAAACCCGCTGCAGCGCGGCGGGTATATCCTGCTGCGTACAATAACCGCCGCCGACCAGGAAGGCCGCCATCTCCGCGTGCCGCTCGGGTACGCGCAACAGGGTCGCCGCGTCCACGTCGTAGAGCACCACATCGTAGCCGGAGACAGCCGCGGCGATGGAGTTATAGCAGCCCATGGTGCCGGCACCCACGTAGCAAACAGTCTGTATTTCTTCAAGCGTCATGGTGTTGGTGCGCCCGGGGTAATGGTTGGCGGGAAAGCCTTTAGCCGATAGCCCGGGGCAGTCGCCCGGGCACAACCAGGTTGGTGCTGCCCCTGGCAACGATGGCCGGCAACCACGCCAGCACCGGCAAATCGGCCAGGGCATTGACGATATGGAACTGGGTGGGGTTCTGCTCCCAGGTCAAATGCTGCCAGTCGACCCGGCCCTGCCCCACCAGCGTTTCCGTGAGGATGGTTTCCGAGGGAAAGGTGGTGGGCTCATTGATGCTCTGGCCGAAACCGCCAATGCCCGGCAGAAAGCGCCAGGCCATCGGGTTGTCCCTGCCCGCAGTCGCCTGCGCATACGTTTCCACTTCCTGCGGCGTCGGCTCGCGCAGGTCGCTGGCGAGGATATCCATGATCTTGTGGCCGAAGTGGCTGGCGCCGGCATGCCACCGGCCATCGATTATGCTGTAATCCTCGATATCGGCGTAAATCTTGGGGATACCCTGCAGTTCGCGCCCGGTGAGGATGGGGTCCGCGAGATTCTCCCACATCACCAGGCAGTAGTTGCCCGCCAGGGTTTCCCGCTCGCCCCTGAATACCACCGCGGCGCTGACTGCGACCAGGTTGTAACCATGGCCCGCCAGCCAGTCCACCTGCTTGTTGCAGGCGTAGGTCACCGTGACCACCGCCTCATCGGCCACCTCGTAGGGCGCGGGCAGGTAGGTCGCCAGCTTGTCCCGGTCGGTGAGGAAAGCGGCCGTCATCGAGGTGACGTCGCGATACCAGCCGCTGGATTTCGGCGAGAAAGGCCGCGGGCCGAAATGGGCCGGCATCATATAGCTTTTGCGGGGGTCGATCGTAAACATCGGGCGGGCTCCTGGAGAAGGGGCCAGCTTAACAAGCCTGAAATGCCGTCACCTGTCACACAGGTGACTTGCAGGTCAACCGCGGTTTATTCCAATGCGGGAGTATTTATTCAAACGGCATCATTTCCTTCTGCAGACCCTTAACATCCCTGATCAGCAGGTATTCACCCCGGCTTTCCACCAGGCCCTGCTTGTCCCAATCGCGGAAGATACCGTTCACGCGCTGGCGCGAACCCATGGCCAGGCGCGCGAAATCATTCTGGCTCATCTTTATATCGAGCAATATGCCGTCGTCCACCTTGTGCCCGTGCTCTTCCATCAGCACCAGCACCCGGCCCGCGACCCGGGCTTTGAGTGGATAGAACAACAGGGCGTCGAGAATCTCGTACAGGCCGCGGACATTGACCCAGTTGGCGCGAAACAAATTGCGATACAGGGTGGGCCAGCTGTCCCCCGCGTCGCGCAGGACCTGCGCCGGAATCAGCACGAGGTCAGACGGATCCAGCACGCGCACCTCCAGCATATTGGAAGCGTCAATGCCCAGCACCTGCTCACCCAGCCAGGCGCCCGACTCCCAGTCGATCAGCGCGAACTCCTGGCCCATCGCACTGGCCATGGATATCCTCAGCCGACCGGCAACCAGGCCGAAAACCTCGCTGTTGGTCTGCCCGGTGGTCCAGAGAAAACTGCCGGCATCGTAGTGTTTTACGCTGGCCGAATCCGCCAGTTTGTCCAGTACACCAGCCGGCGCGTCGGCGAACCAGCTGGCGGCGGCGATAAATTGGC
>JAOUDU010000626.1 GCA_029859085.1 Gammaproteobacteria bacterium
CAAGCGGCCGTAATCCAGCAAGTTGTAGTCCGGGTAGGCGTCCGTGTGAATACTCATTTACTTCGAATCCCCTGGCGCGGTGACTTGGCCCGGATGGATGAACTCAGTCAGTCCCATTGCCGTCCACACTCCCGTACTTGCTGGCAAGTGCCTGGCGCCGCTGGTCAAAGCCCCTCTGCAACTTCACCGCCGTGGTAATATGCTCGTCAGGCAAACTGCCGAGACCTGAATTCCAGGGTACAAGATTGATCTTCCTGTCACGCCAATAATATTTCAGGTCCTCCCTGTCCCAGTCCCGATAGATATCGTCCCAGCTCTCGCGTTCAAAATGCGGACGCAGGCAGCGCTCGGTAGTATCGTGTCCCTCCGGCTGATAGCGATAGTCCACTGATAACCGGATTCTGTCAGTGTCATTGGCGAGGGCGCGATGAATTGTCAGGCTGTGGAAAGCGATAACGTCACCCAGTTCGAAATCCCCGGCCAGCCACTGCAATGAGGCGACCTCTGGCGGAAGGCTGGCCTGTCGATGACCGGCACCAAGAGCATACTCTACCGGGAGCAAACCCAACTTGTGGGAGCCCTCCAGAACTGCCAGTGACCCCATGGACCGGGGGCAATCGGAAAGTGGAATCCAACAGGCATACAGTTCGGGGGTTCCCTGGTTGTTGACGAAATCCTGGTGGGGAGGGGTACTCCAGTCGCGAATTTCCGGAAAGACCAGCCGCGCTATCGACAGCGGGTGCGGAAATGCCGTCTCTCCCAAAAGCGCCCGCATCAACCTGAGCACGGCGGGCTCGTGGGCCAAAGCGTGAAAGTCCTGCAGGCGCTGCACCCGGTCATAGACTTCGAAATAGTCGTCCTCGCCTTCCACTTTCGGCACCGTCCAGGAGACAGCATCCATCGGGTCGGTACCAGGTTTCAGCCAACCACACTCGAGACAGATTGAGACAATCTGGCGCTTCAGTTCCAGCAGGATTTCGGGATCGACCAGGCCTCGGAGATAAACATACCCGTCCCGCTCAAACCTTTGTTTTAAAGCGTGGGGGTCCGGCAGCAGCGCCGAAGAATCAAAAAATGGTTTCATATCGCCTGACACAATCGTGAAGGTTCCGCTGTGCAATCGCTGGAAGCTCGACCGCGCCGGGTATTATATGTCCCAAAAATCGCTAATACTATCAGGCCGTTGGCAGTATCGGCCCGTTCCTTGGCGTAAATCAATTCCTGGCACATCTCGCGACTAAATATGCCAGCCGTACTCTTCAGACATCAAATCGGACGTACCTGGTGGCACCGACGCTCTACGTCGCATCAGGATATAGGGGCCCACTCTGCGGTATGGCTCGAAATTCTGCCTGATCCACAATAAAATTCCGGACGGGGAAGCTTCGTCAACTTCGGGCAGCTGCATGACTATAACAGGGTGTTCTGCAAGTTGCAGGCCGCTCACTATCCTGTGTTGCTCTACCGTTGACGAGTACTTGAGTCGGGCGTGCGACAAGAGACTTTCGACAGGCGGTTTTGCGTGAGTCCACAAATACAGGCTATTAAAGCGAAAGGTAGTAAGTACGACGTCCGCTGAGCCCACAGCACTGACCAAGTTACGAAGGTTTTTTGCAAGGGGCGGCTCGATCCGCATAAATTCAGTGCCGGGTAGAGCCAGAGGCTGATAGTGGTAGTACTGCTTCCTGGCCTCTTTGTAATGCCAGTACAGTGATCCCAGCGCGACAAAAAGTACAATAACGGACACGATCCTGCCTGGTGAGTACCCCCGCAATGTCGCCGACGGTAGCAATTGCAAGACATCCGACGAGCAGACTATTGCAGCCAGCAGTACAGGTAAACTTCCAAAATATAGCTGACTGCCTGGTATCGGATAGGCCAAAAGTGGCGCCCACGCCGCCGTCGCCGCCAGAAGCAAGCGCCCCGTTGACGGGGACTCACCCTGTCGATTGATCGCTGCCAGCCAACACCATGGCCCGGCATATCCCAGCATAGCCTGGGCATTGGCCGCATCGTTTATCGCAAATGCATACAATGCGGCCAGGCCGAAACCGGCTTTTCCGAGGGTAATCATCCTCCTTCCGACCAGAGAATCGCCGGTCTTAACAACACCAAGGACCAGTATTAGCGACGCGCCCGCAATAGTGATCTGGAAAAGCGAGTAATCGCGAAATAAATGGTAGTAATCAACCTGGCTGGCAGCGTAACCCAGGAGACTCGACAGTATATCAAGGACGGAAGCTCCATACTGGCCCACGAACGCCAGGGCTCCCGCTGTGACGATGGAAAACCCGACCAGAGATGCCAGGGTGGCGGAGCCGGGCTGTATACCCGACATCTCCCGGGCGGGAGCAATAACCGCAACTGCCGCAACCGAACAGGCGGATATGAATGCAAACCCCAGGCAATTGGCGTCGGCCAACAGCGGAAACATCAATAGAAATGGAAACAGGAATGACCCGGCGACGATCCCGAGCCTGAGCAGAGCCCGCCATTGCACCGGCCTGAACTGGCTTGCGAG
>JAOUDU010000053.1 GCA_029859085.1 Gammaproteobacteria bacterium
AACTCGAAGAGGCGCTGGAGCTGATCCGGCGCAGCCACCGGGAGATATTGCAGGAGGGTCTCAGCGGCGAGTTGCCGCCTATCGGTGTCATGGTCGAGGTTCCCGCCGCTGTATACCAGGCCAGGGCGCTGGCCCGGCGGGTGGACTTCCTGTCGGTAGGCAGCAATGACCTCACCCAGTACCTGCTGGCAGTTGATCGCAATAATGCCCGGGTCGCTGACCTCTACCACGCCCTGCACCCGGCAGTGGTACAGGCCCTGGCGAGTGTCGCCACCGCCTGCCAGGCTGAGGGTAAGCCCCTGGGCATCTGTGGCGAGCTCGCCGGGGATCCCGAGGGGGCGGTGCTGCTGCTGGCAATGGGCTACGATGTCCTGTCGATGAACTCCACCAGCCTGCCGCGGGTCAAGAAAGCCCTGCGCAATACCAACCTGGCCGAGGCGAAGGCGTTGCTGGCGGAAGTCCTGTTGCTAGAGGACGTCGCCGCGGTGCGCCAGCGCATGCAGCGCTTTCTCACCGAGCACGGGCTGGAACAGTTCATTCACAACCCTGTCGACTAGCAGCCTTTCCCGGGAAATTCAGCTGTCCAGGTCGAAGGATTCCTCCCGCTGTTCCACGGTATTGCCCAGGGCATCGAAGCTCGACTCGCGCCAGCGTGCCAGCCCCTTGCCGTCGATCCAGAGGGTGGTGCTGGAGCGGGTGCCGTAGGTACCCATCGTAATGAACTGCGCCGACAGGACCGGGTCCATTCCCTGGTCGAGGCCCTGGCGTCGCAGCTCATCGGGGTCGGCGAGTTGCCGCTCGCCGACCACCTCGGCCAGGGCCGTATGGTTGAGCTCCTCCCGCTCCAGCAGCGCGCGCAGCCTGTTCTTGCCGAGCACGACCTTGGGCCACGGGGTATTTAGCCGGGCATTGCTCAAACCGTAGAGCCCCGGCTGCAGTCGCTGCGGTTTGCAGGCACCCGGGGGCAGGCTGTTGGTCAGGTACCAGAGCTTGTCCACGGTACCCACCAGCAGGTTGAAGCCGGCGTACTCGTGCGCCCGGGGCAGCAGGTCCAGCAGGAATGATTCCGCGTCCTGGTTGCCGGTGAGGTAGTCGAGCGGCAGTTCCCCCCGTGAGCGGGGTGCGGGTGCGGTCCTGGCCGGGTCGCGGTAGTTGGTTATCGCGGCAAGGCGCCCCTGGCGGGTGAGACCCATCCAGGTGCCGCCCTGCGCCAGGTCGCGTCCCGCCAGCAGGTCCGGGTGCTCGGGCCAGAACGCCGACGCCGCGGTCGGCCGGGCGTGGAATTCATCGCGGTTGGCGGCCAGCACCAGCGGATAGCGGGGGTCTGTCCTGTGGGAAAAGATCAAAAGGCACATACCGGGTCCGAAAACAGCGAAAGAATTGTGCATCACCACTGGCTGCATGATAATACCGCTTTCGTGTCGCGATTACCCCAACTGAGCCGGTTTAACGGGCTTTGCTGTCGCGCCCCCTTATCCTGACAGGCCCCTATGCTGCCATACCCCGAGATAGACCCCGTCGCGATCGCCTTCGGGCCCGTGAAAGTGCACTGGTACGGCCTTGCCTACCTGGCAGGCCTGGGTTTTGCCTGGTGGCTGGCAGTGCGCCGCAGCCAGCGGCCGGGCGCCGCCGTGCAGCGGGAGCAGGTGGATGACCTTATTTTTTTTGGGGCGCTGGGTGTCGTCCTCGGCGGCAGGATTGGCTACGCGCTGTTCTACGGGGCCGACAAGCTGGCGCAGGACCCGGCCTGGTTGTTCCGCGTGTGGCAGGGTGGCATGTCGTTCCATGGCGGCATGCTGGGGGTGATACTGGCAATGTACCTGTTTGCCCGTCGCCGCCGCATCGCTATCGGCGCACTGCTCGATTTCGTGGCGCCCCTGGTGCCCATCGGCCTGGCCTTTGGCAGGCTGGGTAATTTTATCGGCCAGGAGTTATGGGGCCGGCCGACCGATGTGCCGTGGGCGATGGTGTTCCCCCGGGACCCGCTGCAATTGGCGCGGCACCCTTCCCAGCTCTACCAGTTTGCCCTGGAGGGCATTTTGCTCGGTGTTATCCTCATCTGGTTTTCCTCGCGTCCAAGGCCCACCTGGGCGGTGTCCGGGCTGTTCTCCCTCGGCTATGGCTGCATGCGTTTCGCAGTGGAGTTTTTCCGCGAGCCGGACCAGCACATAGGCTTCGAGGCCCTGGGCTGGCTGACCCGCGGCCAGGAGCTTTGCCTGCCCATGATGGCCCTGGGTATCTTTCTGCTGGTTTTCGCTTATCGCGGCGCGGCGCGCGGGAAACAGGAGAACAGGCATATATGAAGCAATACCTGGACCTGCTGCAGGACATACTCGACAACGGTGCGACCAAGAGTGATCGTACCGGAACCGGGACGCTGTCGGTGTTCGGGCGTCAGTACCGGCACAACCTGGCGGACGGCTTCCCCCTGCTGACGACGAAAAAGCTGCATCTCAAGAGCATCATCAATGAGCTGATCTGGTTCCTGAAAGGCGATACGAATACCCGCTGGCTGAAGGAAAACGGCGTTTCGATCTGGGATGAATGGGCCACCCCGGAGGGTGACCTCGGCCCGATTTACGGCGCCCAGTGGACAGCCTGGCCCACCCGGGACGGGGGCAGGATCAACCAGATTGACTACGTGATCGATTGCCTGCGCAACAATCCCGACAGTCGCCGTATCCTGTTCCACGGCTGGAATGTGGAATACCTTCCCGACGAGCGCATGAGCCCCCAGGAGAATGTCAGGGCCGGGCGCATGGCGCTGCCACCGTGCCATTTGCTCTACCAGTTTTATGTGGCAGACGGCGTGCTCTCGTCCCAGCTGTTGATACGCTCCAGCGATTCATTCCTCGGGCTGCCCTACAACACCGCCAGCCTGGCGGTGCTGACCATGATGCTGGCCCAGCAGTGCGACCTGCAGCCGGGCGAGATTATTATTTGCACGGGCGACTCGCATATCTACAGTAATCACCTGGCGCAGGTGCGGGAACAGCTGGGCAGGGAGCCGCGCCGGCTGCCGCGCCTCGAAATCCTGCGCAGGCCCGCTTCCATTTACGACTACCGGTTCGAGGATTTCGCGCTGCACGACTATGATCCCCATCCCCATATCTCCGCCCCGGTGGCGGTCTAGACCTTCCGGGTGATCCGGCTGGCCGTCATCGTCGCCGCTGCCGAGAATGGCGTGATCGGCAGGGACAACAAGCTGCCCTGGCATCTTCCCGGGGACCTGCGCTATTTCAGGCAGGTGACCATGGGCAAGCCGATTGTAATGGGGCGCAAAACCTTTGAGTCCATCGGGCGGCCCCTGCCCGGGCGCACCAATATCGTTGTCAGCCGCAACCCGGGTTACTCGCCCGAGGGCGTCAGGGTGGTCGCCTCGCTGTCGGAGGCGCTGGTGCTGGCAGAGGAAATCGCCCGTGGTGACGGCGCCTGCGAGGCCGTGGTCATCGGCGGCGGCGAAATTTATGCCCTTGCCCTGCCCCTCGCCGGCCGCTTATACCTCACCCGGGTTCACGCCAGTGTGGATGGGGATGCCCTGCTGCCAGCAGTGGACTGGGACGAATGGCGGGAGATCAGCAGGGAGCGACATCCCGCAGCCGGCGGTAACCCGTATGACTACAGTTTTCTGGTGTACGACCGGAAAGGGGGCCTGGATTCCGCTGGGGGAAGCACGGTGTTACCGCGGGATTGATGTCTTTGCCACAGTGTTACCAAAATACACATGCGCACTCTTTGCCGATATGAACAAATAGGTTTCATTGAAAAGAGGCTGGATTTCAGTTTAAAGTCCCAACCTCGGTTTACCGGCACCAGATTTGTAACTATAAACTCTGGACTATACTTGCAGTATCGAGCCTGAATTTACAGTCTTAAACGCTTCTTTAGATTATTCGTTAGATTATAGGAAATACGATTCCCATGACTATGCATCGATTGAAAAATGTCCTGATCGCTGCGCTGGTGGCTGCAGGTACCCTGTCGGGTGCGGTAGCTGCGGTGCACGCCGACGCCCTCGGCTCCGTCCTCAAGGTTGGAGAAGACAAGAACAACGCGGCCCGTCAGTCCCAGGCGAAAGTCGACAAGCTGGCCGATGAGACCCGGAGCCTGCTCTCCGATTACAAGACGGTGACCAAGCAGATCGACGGCCTCAAGGTCTACAACACCCGGCTGCAACGCCAGATCGACAACCAGGCGGTGCGCATAGGCGAGATCGATCAGTCCATAGACCAGGTCACGGTGATTTCCCGCCAGATTACCCCGCTCGCGATCCGCATGATCGACGGGCTGGAAACATTTGTGCAGCTCGATGTGCCGTTTCACCTGGACGAGCGTATGCAGCGCATCGCCTTCCTGCGCGCAAACCTCGACCGGTCTGACGTGTCGGTGGCGGAGAAATTCCGCCAGGTTCTGGAGGCCTACAAGATCGAGAACGAGTATGGTCGGAAGATTGATTCCTACAAGGGCAGTATCGAGATCGACGGTGTAGAGCGCGATGTGAACTTCCTCAGGGTCGGCCGCATTTCCTTTGTTTACCAGACCACCGATACCGAAATGTCGGGAGCCTGGGACCAGGCCAGTCGCAGCTGGGTGCCCCTGTCCCGCGGCGAATACCGCGCCGCCATCATGAAGGGGCTGCGCATCGCCCGCAAAGAAGCCTCAATCGACCTGATGAACATGCCAGTAGCTGCACCGGAGGCTAACTAATGAGCGCCAAATTTATCAAAGCCGCCGTAATAGCCATGGCGAGCACCTTCGCCCTGACCGCTGCCCTGGCCAATGCCCAGGACGAAAAGCCGCGTTCACTGGATCAACTGCTTGAATTCGTAAAGCAGGGCCAGGTGACCGAAGCCAGGGAGAACCAGGCCCGCGAGCAGGCTTTCGCCAAAGACAAGGCCAACCAGGCCGCCGAACTGCAAAGGGCCAAGGACGAGCGTTCCCGGCAGGAGGCCCTTAGTGCCCAGCTGGAAGACACGTTCGAGGCAAATGAGTTGCTGGTGGCTGCCAAGCAGGCCCAGCTCAAGGAGAAACTGGGTACCCTGGCGGAGTTGTTCGGACACCTGACCTCGACTGCGGGTGACCTGTCCTCGACCCTGGAGTTCTCCCTGACCAGCGCCCAGTATCCCGGCCGCCAGGAGTTCCTGGAAAAGTTGATCGCCAAGATGAGCAGCAGCGACCAGCTTCCGAGTATCGAGGAGATCGAAAAGGTCTGGTATGAACTCAACCGTGAGATGGTGGAGACCGGTAAAGTGGTTTCCTTCGACGCCGAGGTTTCCGAGCCCAACGGCAACAAGAATAACGAGCGGGTGGTCCGCGTCGGCGCGTTCAACGTGATTTCCGAAAGCGGCCTGTATCTCCAGTACGAACCAACCAAGGGTTCTCTCGAGACGCTCGCGCGCCAGCCCAGCGGGCCTTATTCAGGCTGGGCCAAGGAATTGGCAGCCTCTACCGAGGGTCTGCAACGCTTTGGTGTTGACCCGACCGGTCCCAGCGGTGGTTCATTCCTGGCGGCGTTGATTAACAGCCCCAACCTGGAAGAGCGCTGGCACCAGGGCGGTACCGTGGGCTATGCCATTACCGTACTGGGCGCTTTCGGCCTGATCCTCGCCGTGATCCGCCTCGTCATGCTGTCCCTGGTCAGTGCCAAGGTCAATGCCCAGCTCAAGAGCGACAAGGCAAATACCAACAACCCGCTGGGCCGGGTACTCAAGATCCACGAGGACAACCCGTCCATGGACACCGAGACGCTGGAACTCAAATTGTCCGAGGGCATCCTCAAGGAAACCCCCAAGCTCGAGTACGGCCTCAACCTGCTGAAGATTATCGCCACCCTGGCGCCGCTGATGGGTCTGCTGGGTACGGTGACCGGTATGATCGTGACCTTCCAGGCGATCACCATCTTCGGTGCCGGCGATCCCAAGGCAATGGCGGGTGGTATTTCCCAGGCGCTTGTGACCACGGTTGAGGGTCTGGTGGTGGCCATCCCCATCGTGCTGCTGTTCACCATCGTCAACGGTCGCGCCCAGCGCATCATCCACATACTCAACGAGCAGACCACGGGCATCATTGCGGAGCACACCGAAGCCAACCTGAGGAAGTGATATGTATTGGTTAGATAGTGCTTACGAGGCTGTCGCCCGTTTCATGGATATGGGCGGCAACGTCCTCTGGGGAATTGCGCTGCTGCTGTTCGTGATGTGGACACTGATCTTTGAACGCGTCTGGTATTTCCAGACCGGCTGGAAGTCCGATGTGGGCAAGGTCATCGCCATCTGGGAGGCGCGCGCTGAGCGCAAGTCCTGGGCCGCCAAGCAGGTCAGGGAAAAACTGATCTCACAGGCGAGCATGCAGATTCGACAGCACCTGCCGGTCATCAAGACAATGGTTGCCCTGTGCCCGCTGCTGGGCCTGCTGGGGACGGTAACGGGAATGATTGAAGTCTTTAATATTATGGCGGTCACCGGCGGGGGTGACGCCAAGTTGATGGCAGGCGGTGTATCGCGCTCGACAATCCCCACCATGGCGGGGATGGTCGCGGCAATATCCGGGGTTATCGCCAACACCTATATTACCCGAAATGCAGCACGTCAGAGTCAGTTCCTCGAAGACAACCTGACCACCGATCACTAAGAGAGCAATCGCAATGCGCAGGACTACCAAAGCAGCTGTAGAGGATGAAGCCCAGATTGATTTGACGCCCATGCTGGACGTCGTTTTCATCATGCTTATTTTCTTCATCGTCACCGCGTCCTTTATCAAGGAGGCGGGGATCGAGGTGAACCGGCCGGAAGCATCGACTTCCCAGCCCAAAGAGAATGTAAACATCCTGGTAGCTATCAGTGCCACCAATGAAATCTGGATGGACAAGCGTCGTGTGGACGTTCGCTCCGTGCGCGCCAATATCGAGCGCCTTCATGCCGAGAACCCCAAGGGGGCCGTAGTAATCCAGGCTGACAATCTGTCCAATACCGAGACGGTTGCCGCGGTACTGGATGCCGCTCGCGAAGCGGGTGTGTACGACGTGTCCCTGGCCACCCAAGATAAGTAGTCGACTATGAATCGCAACTCATTCAGGCTCTTGATCGGTGCGCTCCTGGCGTTGCCGGTTGCGGGCGGTCTGTTTTTCATCATGCAATACCTCATTGCTACGGCTAATCCCAAAATAGACGACAGCAAGAGAACAAAACTGGCTGATATTCTTATGCCAGAGCGTGAAATTGAAACCAATCTCAAAGATCAGAAACCCGACAAGGTGGAGGATCCTGAGGAGCCCCCACCCGATCTCGATTCACCCGATGTCGATATGGACATGGACGTGGAAGTGGTCAATATCGCGCCGAAAGCCCAGGTAGATGTGTCGATTTCGACTTCGGGTATGGCCTCAGGTGACGGCGAGTACCTGCCCATCGTGAAGGTTGCACCTATCTATCCCCGCCGGGCGCAAAGCCGGGGGATCAGCGGTTACTGTATTGTCGAGTATACGGTGACCACGTCAGGTGCCATACGCGATCCCAAGGCCGTGGATTGCCAGCCCAGTGGTGTATTTGAGGAGGCCTCGGTGAAGGCCTCGCTGAAGTTCAAGTACAAGCCCAGGGTGGTCGATGGTGTGCCCATAGAAGTCGGCGGTGTACAGAACAAGTTCACCTATGAGTTGGAAAATTGAAACGGTTAATGCGTTATGAAATTGTTTAAGCCCCGGACATGGATACAGGCCACACTGCTGGCTGTTCCGGTTGTTGCTGCCCAGGTGACACTGTCCCAACTGCAGGCCGGGCTGGGTTTGCACCCCCTGTCAGCGGCAGTGGCGCAGGAAAAAAAGGGTCCTGACACCCGGGAAACCCGTCGCACACCAGCCCTGCGAAACAATGTCTACGAAAAACTGGCGAAGGCACAGGAAGCGGCCGAGGCCAAGGACATGAGCGGTGCCGCGAGCATCCTCGATGAGATGATCTCGTCCGGTGGCAAGGGCGCGCTCAACAGTTACGAGCTGGCCAACGTATACAATCTGTACGCTTTCATTTACTACTCGCGGGAAGACTATGCCAAGGCCCTGAAGGCCTATGAAGAGGTGATCTCCCAGCCCGACATCCCGCTGGCAATGGAGATCAATACCAAGTACACGATTGCCCAGCTGTATTTTGTCCAGGAGCAGTGGCAAAAAGGCATCGACGCCCTGCTGAGCTGGTTCAAGTTAACGGACAAGCCAAACGCCAACGCTTATGTACTCCTGGCCCAGGGCTATTACCAGGTCCAGGATTACGACAAGGCCCTCCAGAACGTGGAAAAGGCCATCAATATGTACAAGGCCGAGGATAAACTGCCGAAAGAACAGTGGTATAACCTGGCCCGCTTCCTGTACTTCGAGAAGGGCGATATCAACAAGACTGTCGACACTCTGGAAGAGCTGCTCAAGTACTACCCGAAGAAGGACTACTGGGTACAGGTATCCCACATGTACGGCGAGCAGAAAAAGGAAAAGCTCCAGCTGGCTGCGATGGACACCGCGTATGTGCAGAATATGCTGGATAAGGGTACGGAGCAGGTGACGATGGCCTACCTCTACCTCAACGGCGACATCCCCTACAGGGCCGGCAAGGTCATGGAGAAGGGCCTGAAAAATGGCTCCATAGAGGGGACTTCAAAGAACTATGAAATCGCGGCCAGTGCCTGGCGCCAGGCCCAGGACCTGGACAAGGCCATTGCCAACATGGAGCAGGCTGCAGCCAAGGCCGATGACGGCGAACTGTACTCGCGCCTGGGCAACATCTACCTGGATAGCGACCAGTTCGACAAGGCTATCACTGCAATCAACAAGGGTTTGTCACGGGGTGGGGTAAAGCGCCCCGATACAGCCCGGCTCGTACTCGGGATGGCCTATTTCAACACCAAGCAATATGACAAGGCGCGAGAGGCCTTCAAAGCGGCGGGACGCGACGAGCGTTCGGCCAAGTATGCCGAGCAGTGGCTGCAATACCTGGATTCAGAACTCGATCGGCAGGCCAAACTGCGGGACGGCTGAGGGCGCGGGCGCTATATTCCCGGCGGGGAAGGAAAAAAGGAGCTCATATGAGCTCCTTTTTTATTGTCTCTTACCTTTGCGGGTATTAGAGGGGGACGACATTCTCTGCTTGAGGGCCTTTCTGGCCATCAGTGACAGTGAACTGGACTTTTTGGCCGTCTGACAGAGTCTTGAAGCCTTCGCCCTTGATGGAGCTGAAATGGACAAAGACGTCAGGGCCATCTTCGCGCTCGATGAAGCCGAAACCCTTGGTCTCGTTAAACCATTTAACAGTGCCGGTTGTTGTAGACATATCTATTACCTGTATTGCTTGCGGTGCCATGTCCAGGCACCTTTTCATTTAGTAATTATTTATGGTTAACGTACCGATGATCTTGATGGAACTTCGACCGTGAGCATAAATACCGCTGAAACCCCTCAGCTCCCTGAAGTGTATCACCAAATTTGCCGGTTTGGCGTCAAGGTTTTTCAAGAATTTTGGGAATATTGCCTTCTTTTCGCAGGTGGGTCCGGCCAGGTTTCAAGCTGCGGGTCGAGGGTATAAGCTTGGTGGCGCCAGACGGGGGGTATGGATCCGGTGCGGATATTATTGGTTGAAGACGATTCCCAGCTGGGAGAGTCCCTGGAGGCCGCCCTCAGGCTGGAGCAGTACGCCGTCGACTGGCTGCGCACCGGCGAGCCGGTAAAGGCCGCGTTGGGCTCTACTCCTTACGACCTGCTGATCATCGACCTCGGCCTGCCCGGGGTGCCGGGTATGCAGGTGCTGCGGCAGCTGCGCGCGGACAAGCACAGGCTGCCCGTTCTCGTCCTGACTGCCCGCAATACAATAGCGGACCGCGTCGACGGACTCGATTCCGGGGCTGACGATTACCTCAGCAAGCCCTTTGATATAGCCGAATTATTCGCCAGGGTGCGGGCCCTGCTGCGCCGCAAGGGTGAGCAGCGCTCCACCCAGCTGCAGGCAGTCGGGATCTCCCTCGACCCGGCAGACCGGCTGGTGAGCTTCCAGGGTCAGGCCGTTGACCTCACGGCCAGGGAGTTCGCCATCCTGGAAATATTGATGCGCAACGCGGGTCGTTATGTCTCCAGGGCGCGGCTGGAGGAAGGCATTTACAGCTGGGGTGAGGAAGTAGAGTCCAATACCGTGGAGGTCTATATCTCGCGCCTGCGCAAACGCTTTGGCAGCAGTGCCATTGAAACCATGCGCGGCGTCGGTTACCGGGTCCCGGCGTGATGGCCTCGTTAAGAACCCGGATCGTCTGGATCCTGCTGGCCCTTATACTGGTCGCCTGGGTGGCCTC
>JAOUDU010000627.1 GCA_029859085.1 Gammaproteobacteria bacterium
CAACCGTGTCTGCTCCCGGGAGATATCCAGGGCAGACGTCGAGCGCATTTGTGAATACCTGCAACGCCCGGTGCTGTTGTGGGATAACTACCCGGTCAATGACGGCGCGGTGCGAAGCAATTTCCTGTACCTGGAAAAATTGTCCCGGCGTCAGCTGCTGCCCGGGACGCTGCTCAGCGGCCACCTGTGCAATCCGATGAACCAGGGGCTGCTATCACTGCCGGCGCTGACCGGCCTGGCTGAACTGTATCGCCCGGGCGGGGCCGCTGACGGCTGGCTCGAGGAAATAATTGGCGGCCCGACCTGGCGCCGGTTGCAGTCCGACCGGAGGGAATTCGAAGAAGTCGGCCTGACCGGTATGGGCGAGGCCCGGTGCCGTGAACTGGCCCAGGGATACCTGGCGCTGCCCGGGCCCGCGGCGCGGGAGGTGGCGGGGTGGTTGCTGGGAGAGTATCGCTTCGACCCCGCGTGCCTGACCGATTAAGTACCCGATGAAACATACCATCCCAGGCTCTGCCCGGGTCAGCTGCACGAGCGGGGAGCCACACGCCTGCTACCGCCGCTGGCGGGAGGTACTGGCGGCAACAGAGGCCCTGCTGGTGGTGGATTTCAACCTCGACCGCTACTGGCTCGAAGCCGCCGCGCCACTGCCGCTGACCGCTATTTATTACGTCAGCGGCGAGACCCTGGCCGTCGCAGTCACGGACCAGGCGCTGGTAGCGGGGGACCTGCCACCCCGGGAGCAATACCTGCAGTGGGTTGCGCTGCACCGGCTGGCGAGTGTTGCCCCGTCGGACCCGCTGGGCCTGGCTCCGGAATACATCGCAAAACCCTGGGGCCGGGAAATCTGGTACACCGGAGTGGAACGCCGCGGGGTCTGCGGGTTTGCCAGCGGCGGTGCCTGCACCCCGATTCCCTGGCTGCAGGCAGCCCTGCCCGGGGCTGTGGCGGGGGTCCCGGGCGAGGCGCTGGTGCTGCTGAAAATTCTCGACCCACTGCCACATCCGGTACTCGGCGACCTCTACTTCGAACTGCATGAACGCAAGCAGGAGGTCTACGTCGTCACGCATATAAATAGTGATGCATGGCCCGACGGGATCGGCTACATCCGCCAGGGCTTTGATCCGCGCGTGGTCGCGCGCTACCAGAGCCAGGAACAATTTCGGGCCGACTACCTGGGAGCCGTGCTCGCTTACGAATCCCTGCGGCGCGAATTGGATATCCTCGCCGACGGGGGTGGAACCCCGGACTCCGCCCAAATCGCCAGGGAGAAGCTGTTGCGGGAGCGAATGGACAGTTTTACCTGCATGCACCCCGTGCGCGTGGGGGATGTCGTCCGGGTTCCGCCCCTGGTGCCACACGCGCTGCAGCACGGTGTGCGCGCGGTAGAATTCCAGACTCCCACCTACGAGCGCAAGATCGTCTCCTTCGCCCAGAAGGTTGTTACCCAGGACCACTGGGACAGCCGGGAGGCGGTTGCAAAGATGCAACTCACGCCACCGGCGCAGGCCCCGCACCGGGTCATCCCGGGTTCCGCGGGAGTCAGGGCCGAACAGATCGTGGATTTTCCCGACTTCGAAGTACAGCGCATGACTATTGGGGCGGGGCGGAGTTGCTCGACCGGGGCAGGGGAGAGTTACGCCCTCCTGATGGTTGTAACAGGGGTGCTGGAGCTGGCGGGGGCGCGTTACGGCGCGGAACAGGCGCTGTTGCTTCCGCGCCGGTGGCGGGGCGTGCTTGCCGCTCCGGAGGCCGCGGCACCGCTGGTCCTGCTGCTGGCGAGGCCCCGCGCGCTGTAGTTGAGAGCAGTGGTTGAACCGGCTATGGCTTTGTGGCAGAATCTGCGCCCTTGTGACTGCCCCCAGCGAAGGCCGAGATGCAATATTATTTTCGAAAAATCAAGTGGTTATGAAAATAATTTGACAGATATTCTAGCTTGATGTCGGCCGGCACCAGGGCGCTGGTATACTGCGGAAGTGGCGAAATTGGTATACGCGCTGGATTTAGGTTCCAGTGCCGCAAGGCGTGAGAGTTCGAGTCTCTCCTTCCGCACCAGATTTACAGTGACATGTCCCGTGAACCGGTCATTTGCGGGGCGTGCCCAAATTGAACGGACGCTGTCGGCGTTCGACACCTTTCGGATCGTAGTAGAGGAAATACCATGCAGGTTTCTATTGAGACGACTTCAGGCCTGGAGCGTCGTTTGACTGTTGGCGTGCCCGCGGAGCGCATAGAGTCCGAGGTTAACAACAGGCTGCAGAAAGCCGCCGGCAATGTTCGCCTGGCGGGTTTTCGCCCCGGCAAGGTTCCGATGAAAGTGATGCGCCAGCGCTTCGGTGCCGGCGTGCGCCAGGAGGTCCTGGGAGAGGTGATGAGCCAGTCTTTCCAGGAGGCTGTGATCCAGGAAAAATTGCGGCCGGCGGGCCAGCCCCGGATCGAGCCGAGGAACCTGGAGGCGGGCAAGGACCTGGAATATATCGCCACTTTCGAGGTGTTCCCCGAGGTGGAAGTG
>JAOUDU010000629.1 GCA_029859085.1 Gammaproteobacteria bacterium
CGGTATTCTGGGCAGCTTCGAGCCCGCCCGCTCCACCTGGCTGATCGCCTGGCTCGCGGTGGCGGTGGCCTTCTTCAGCGCCAGCCAGGACGTGGCCCTGGACGCCTATCGCCGGGAGATCCTGCCCGACGCGGAGCTGGGCCTGGGCAGCGCGATCCACGTACAGGCCTACCGCGTCTCCAGCCTGGTGCCGGGTTCCCTGTCCCTGATCCTGGCGGACAGCCTGCCCTGGTCCAGCGTATTCTGGATCACCGCCGCCTTCATGTCCGTGGCGGTGGTAATGACCCTGGTGGTGGATGAGCCCCGTTCTGAACTGCCCACCGGCACGGGCCTGCGCGAGGCGGTTGTCGCCCCCTTCGCCGAGTACCTCGGCCGCCGCGGCTGGTCGGGACTGCTGCTGGTGCTGGGTTTCATGTTCTTCTACAAGATCGGCGACAATATGGCCACCGCCCTGTCTACCCCCTTTTACCTCGACATGGGTTTCAGCAAGACCCAGATCGGCCTGGTGGCCAAGCACGCCGCCCTGTGGCCGGCTATCTTCGGCGGCCTGGTGGGCGGCCTGATCATGATAAAGATCGGCATCAACCGCGCCCTCTGGCTGTTCGGGGTGGTACAGGTGGTGAGCATCCTCGGTTTCGCGGTACTCGCCAACAGCGGCCCGCTGCTGTGGATGCTGGCGGCTGTTATAAGCTTTGAATACCTGGGCGTGGGTATGGGCACCGCCGCGTTCACAGCGTTTATCGCCAGGGAAACCAGCAAAACCTATGCGGCCACCCAGTTTGCGCTGTTCACCGCCCTGGCGGCCCTGCCGCGAACCTTCGCCAATGCCAGCACCGGTATGATCGTGGAGCAGGTGGGCTGGGTCAGCTTTTTCCTGCTTTGCGCCATCCTGGCGATACCGGGCATGCTGCTGCTGTTGTGGGTGGCGCCCTGGCAGCGGGTTCAGGAGGGCGAAAAATAGGGTCGGTGCAACCACTCAGGGCGCATAGCAGGTACTATATGGCGGCGCCCGTGAAAGATGGTCGCGCCAAAATATTTCGTGCATAATTCCGCCCCTTTCTCCGGGACTTTTCATGGCGACCGTTTACATCCATATAGGCGCTCCGAAGACTGCTACATCCACCCTGCAGAGTGTTTTTGCCAGCAATTACGACACGTTTTTGAAAAACGGGGTACTCTATCCTAGGAATTTCCGAAACGGCGA
Source organism: Gammaproteobacteria bacterium (assembly GCA_029859085.1). GTDB lineage: Bacteria > Pseudomonadota > Gammaproteobacteria > Pseudomonadales > Halieaceae > JARRPM01. Next base: position 1,205 of record JAOUDU010000629.1, read on the forward strand.
TGCCCATCACCTGCTGGTATGTGACCTGATAGAAAAATACCAGGGGATTCGGATGCCGGATGTCTGGTATGGCCAGCGCCCCCGCGGTGAATCCTGGGCGGCGTTGATCGCCGAAATCGCGAGTCACGGGAGCAATATCGACTCGGTTATCCTCAGCTCCGAGCTGTTTTTTGGGCAGAGCACGAGTATCAGGTCCATGCTGGATGACGTGGTCACCCACCTCCATGGGCATGAAGTCAGGATAATCGCCTACCTGCGCAGGCAGGACCAGCTTTACAGCTCATTCTATAATCAGGACGTGAAAGGCGTGCGCCAGTGGAGCGGGAGCGCCTACGAGTTTTACCAGACGCACCAGATTTTCCAGCAGGATTACCACAGTCTGCTGGCGGTCTGGAGCGAGGTGTTCGGCAGTAAACACATTATCGTCCGCCCGTTTGAGCCGGAACAGTGGGTCAACGGGGATATCGTGCAGGATTTTTGCGTCGCAGCCAATACTGTACCCCTGCGCTCCGGCTATAAGGATAGTAACCTGAGCCTGGGCATCAACCAGCTTTATATAAAAAGGTGTCTGAACAAGGTCGGGTTTGACAAGAAAGACAATGAGGAAATCCTCAGGGTGCTGCGGAAGGTCGGCCCCGAAGCCCCGGCAGAGGCCGGCTCGTACGTTCACAGGGCACTGTATCGCCATTACCGGACAGAGTGGTTGCGGGCCAACCAGGCGCTATCTGCTGACTATCTGAACGGGGAGGAGCTGTTCAAGAAACCCCTCCCCCCGGCGGAAGATATCCGTGTTCACAAGATCAACAAATTATCTGTCGCCGGCTTCATAAAAAGTATGTACCACAACTTCGTTGCCGGTAAATACCCTGCCTACCGCACGCTTTTCGCCAGAGCAACCCTGCTGGCTATGGCGGAGCAAAATCTCTGGCATGTGCTCGAAGCGGCCGACCGGGAACGCATACTCAGCTGGGTATGAAGTTGCGGCGCCAACAGCGCGCGGGGATAATGCCGGGCCGGGGTGACAGTAACCTGTCCCCGGTCCTCCCGGATTCGATTTGTAGTAAACCACCGGGGCGCTCTATATAATACGGGCCGGGTTGCTATTATGTGGTGCAAGAGGGGCTGTCCGCGAGTTCGAGCTTCCAGCGGCAAATGACTGACGGCATTGTGGTAGATTTCTGATTTGTAAGTAGACACGTCTAATCATGGGCTCGACCAGAAGAATAATATGCATCCTCGGCATGCACCGCAGTGGCACCAGCTGCCTGACGGGATCGTTGCAGGAGGCAGGGTTGACCCTC
>JAOUDU010000628.1 GCA_029859085.1 Gammaproteobacteria bacterium
GTCCAGAACTACTTTTTCTCGATCGTCGACAACCCGACCGTTTCTGGCTGGCTGGACGATGATGATGGAAACCCCGGCACTTGCGGCAGCGATATTATCTGCCTGGAAAAACTGACCCAGGCCTCCACCGCTGGCCTCGATACTGGTGCCCGCAAGAGCACCAAGGGCTGGAGGCTGCCGCTGGCCACAGGGGAGCAGGTGGTGACCGGTGCGATAACGGTTGCCGACGTCACCAATTTCAGCACCCATATTCCCGCCCGTCGGGATGACGTGTGCAAGGCCAACCTGGGCACAGCCACGTCCTATAGCCTCGACTACCGCAAGGCCAAGGGCGACGAGATCAATATCGTGGGCGGTGGACTGGTGCCCACCCCGGTTGCCGGCATGGTGATTCTGGATAATGGGAAAAAGGTGCCATTTTGCATCGGTTGTGGCGGTGAGGATTCCGCCATTGGCGCGAAACTGGTCGGAAGCGGGATCAAGTGGAAACAGCCCAAGAGCCGGGTCTACTGGAAAATTCAGCAGTGATATTGCCGATTAACGGGGATACGAAAATGAAAGATTCAAAAACAATTCTCAATCGTAACAGTGACGGCTTCACTCTCATCGAGCTGATGATCGTTCTGGTCATAGTGGCGATAGTGCTGGTTATGGTGCCGCCGGGAATGCAGCAGTTGAGCCTGTCCACCAACCTCAAGTCCTACTCCCACGAGATGCTGGCCAGCGTTTACCTGGCCCGTAGCGAAGCGATCAAGCGCAATGCGCCGGCGACACTGTGTGTATCAACAGACGGCGCCACCTGCGCCGGTGCGGGGAATTGGGAGGAGGGCTGGATTGTGCGGGCGGCGGATGGCACGGTGATCAAGAGCCAGCAAGCCATTATCGAGGGGTACAGAATGACGGGTTCAGCAGCCGCCCCCGGCAGTCACACCATGGTGTTTCAGCCTTCGGGAGCGGCCAGCACTTCCTCGAATATAACGCTGTGCCGACAGGCACCGGCGGTCGGCAACCAGGAGAGGGTGGTGCGGGTGACGGCTACGGGCCGGGCGAGGGTGACTACCACCACTACCGGTAGCTGCGTCTAGGGGTTACTCTGGCGGCGGCTCACGAAGAGCCGCTGCCAATGATTATTCGCAATTCTGCTTGATGGTCGCTTCCGCCTTTGCGCGCTCAGCGGTCTTTTCGTCCTCACTCAGGTAGCGGTAGTTGCCCTCGTCGTCGGGTATCCGAATTCTGGCGTGTGTATTCAGTGTCTCCAGGTTTTGTTTGGCGAGAGCACAGGCCTCCGGGTTTTTCTCTACTACAATTCGCTGCATTGGGGCTTGCCCGATCTCGGGTGCCTCGCCCCGGGATGGGGTTTCCGCCGGCTTCATATTCCCGTCATCGGTGACCTCATCCACCCGTTCGTTGGTACTGGTGGCGATCGTCTCGTATTCAGTTCCCGGTGGCGGCGGCCGGTCGCTGTTGACCTCGATGCCGGATGCATCGGTCCAGCGATAGTAGGTTCCGCCCGCGGCGCTGCTCCAGCCGGAAAGGGTGAGTAACACCAGGGCCGTGGCGGCGCTGCAGGCGCGCATCTTGGATTTCAAGTTTGAGTCTCCCGTGTTGTACCGATTCCACAAAAGGTACGCCCTACCGGCCCCCCGGGGCAATGCAACTGGCCAGAAATGTGGAAAAAGATCTCCCTTTCTGCGACATGGGACACGTCACGGCGCCCTTTATGTGTGGTTTTACCCACCGTACAATGCCCGGCCAGCCGGTCAAATCAGGAGCCCCCGTGCACGAGACAGTCAAAGAGTATTACGGCAAAACCCTGGGCGGCAGCGCCGACCTGAAAACCGACGCCTGCTGCACCCTGGACGCCACCCCGGATTTCCTCAGGCCCATCCTGGCCCGGATTCACCCGGAGGTCGCCGGGCGCTACTACGGTTGCGGGCTGGTGTTGCCGGAGGCCATCGACGGCCTGCGCATTCTCGACCTGGGCAGCGGCGCCGGGCGCGACGTGTATGCCCTGGCCGCCCTGGTGGGTGAAAACGGCTCCGTGGTGGGCGTGGATATGACCCCCGAGCAGCTGGCGGTGGCCCGGCAGTACCGGGACTACCACGCCCGGGCCTTCGGTTACGCCGCACCCAATACCGAATTCCACCAGGGCTATATCGAGCGGCTGGACGAGCTCGGCCTGGCGGAGAACAGCTTTGACCTGGTGGTGTCGAACTGCGTGCTGAACCTCTGTCCCGACAAGGGGGCGGTGCTGCGGGAGGCCTATCGCCTGCTGAAACCCGGCGGCGAGATGTATTTTTCCGATGTGTACGCCGACCGGCGCGTGCCCGAGGCCCTGCTGGCCGACCCGGTATTGCACGGCGAGTGCCTGAGCGGCGCATTGTACTGGAATGATTTCCTGGCCCTGGCGAAAGCGGCCGGGTTCAAGGACCCCCGCCTGGTGAACGACCGCCCGCTCGGCATCGAGAGCGCCGGGGTGCAGGCCAAAGTGGCGGGTATCGGCTT
>JAOUDU010000630.1 GCA_029859085.1 Gammaproteobacteria bacterium
GTCGCCAAACTGGGAGCGTAAAATTTGAGTCTGCCGCTCGGAGAATGGCTGCATCTCAAGCCCAAAACCCGGAACGATATCGGCGATCATTGCGGCCTCTCCACCGGAACAGGACAGGCTTAAAATATTGCGACCGCGCAGCGGCCCCGCCAGATCCAGTACCTTGAGTGTTTCCAGTAATCGATTGAGGGAATCGACCCGGATAACCCCCAGCCGCGCAAACAGCGCGTCTTGTAACACATCGGAGCCCGTGAGTGAACTGGTGTGGCTGCCCGCCTGCCTGGCGCTGGCCTCAGTCTTCCCCATCTTCAGCACCACGATGGGAATACCCTTCTGCACCGCCCGCAGCGCTGCGCGGCTGAACGCATCGATATCGTCAAAACCTTCCACATACATGCCAATGGCACTGACCCGGTCATCCAGCAGCAGTGCATCAATTAAATCCGCCGCACCAACCACCGCCTGATTACCCGTGCCAATGACATGGGTCAGATTGACCGAGCGCAGGTTCATGCTCAGGTTCATGGCGATATTGCCGCTCTGGGAAATAATAGCCACGCCCTTTTGAGGTGGCTTGCCAGGCAACTCATCCGCAGCGTCAGCTGCTGCCTCAAAGCTGCCCTTGGCAAATCTGTTGGCCCCGAACAAATAAGGCCAGAGTGCACACTTTTCCAGGTAGTTCACAAAACCAAAGGTATTCGGGCCAATCAGCGGCATATCGGCAGCGGCCTGGATCAAACGCTGCTGAAATACGCCTCCCTCCTCCCCCATCTCACTGAATCCGGCCGCATAGCAGACACAGCCGCCGGCCCCGGCGGCTGCAAGGCTTTTGACCACTGTAATGGTCTGCTCCCGGTTGACCCCGATGTAGACGGCATCAGGTGGATGGGGGAGATCATCCACCGAGGCATAACACGGAAAGCCGGCGACACGCTCGCGCGCAGGGTGGACTGGCCAGATATCGCCGTCAAAACCCAGTTCCAGGCAGCGCTGAATCGCCATTTCAGCGATAGCTCCCCCCACAAAGGCAATACTGCGAGGCGAAAATAGGCGAGCCAACTTCCGTACCCTGGTCTGCGACATCACTTGTCCCTGCATCACAATGGACGCCAAATATATACCTGTAAGCGGGCCATACTCTTAGATCAGGTTGGCCAATGATTGCTGCTTTTCGACAGGAGTGAGAATTTTTCGAAGCCCCAGTGCCAGGACCCAAGCGTTTTCCGGACCCGGCTACCGCATGTCGAATTATTACAGTTTCTGTCGCAAAAGAAGAAATCCGCTGTTTCACAATCCCACATCATGCTCGGCATACTATCGACCATAATAGTCCGGTCATCGTCTTATTCCGGCTTACCCGCGCAAGAGGAATGTGCCATGCACGAACCCGTCAAAGTTGTCCGCAATGGCAAGATACTGGAGATCACGCTCGACAACCCCAAGGCGAATGCCATAGATATCAAGATCAGCCAGCTACTTGGCGAGGCTTTTGTCACCCTGCGCGATGATCCCGACCTGGCGGTGGGCATTATTACCGGCGGTGGGGAAAAAATCTTCTGTGCCGGTTGGGATTTGAAGGCCCTGAACAGTGGCGAGATGCAAACCAATAACTGGTGGGAGGAAGACTACGGCCCGGGTGGTTTTGCCGGCATCACCGAACTGTGGGACTTGAACAAACCCGTGATAGCAGCGCTGAACGGCCTCACCATCGGCGGCGGCTTTGAACTGGCCCTGGCCTGCGATTTGCTGATCGCGGCCGACCACGTTGAATTCGCCCTGCCCGAACTGCCCCTCGGCCTGGTACCGGACGCGGGTGCCATCCAGCGCCTGGCCAAGCGCCTCCCCTATAACAAGTCCATTGAAATGTTCCTCCTGGGTGAAAGACTGTCCGCCCAGGAAGCCGCCAGCTATGGCCTGGTCAACCGCGTGGTCCCCAGGGATCAGCTGATGGCAACCGCCAGGGCCTGGGCCACGAAAATGACCGAGGTCGCCCCGCTGGCGCTGCAGTCGGTCAAGGAACTCATGCGGGCCATTGAGGGCGATACCATCCGGGAGTCGTTCCATACAATGCGCACGGCCGACTTGCCCAACTATCGCGCATTACTGAAATCCGAAGATGCCTCCGAAGGCGTGGCAGCATTCGTCGAGAAACGCGATGCCAACTTCAAAGGCTCATGATATGCGGGCTCGATTATTACCAGCCACCAGGTGAGTTGACATTATGATTGCGAACAGCAAATACATGGATCCCAGGGACGTCCGGCAGGTGACCTGCATCGGCGGCGGGCCGATTGGTGCAGGTTGGGCGGCGTATTACCTTGCAAAGGGTTATCAGGTGACGAGCTATCTGCACGCTCCCGGCGAGGAAGCGTCGCTGCGAGCGCTGGTGGACAATGCCTGGATCAGCCTGACCGAGTTGGGACTCGCCGAGGGCGCTTCGCTGGCCAACCTGCGCTGTACCAGCGATCTGGGGGACGCGGTCGGTGCGGCAGATTTTA
>JAOUDU010000631.1 GCA_029859085.1 Gammaproteobacteria bacterium
TGCCAGCAGCCACGGGCAACGGTCTCACACCACGGCCAGGCCATCGAATTTCTTGACAATTTGCCGTCAACGGGCGAGAATGCGCGCCTTATTTGGCAAGGTAGCTCAGTTGGTTAGAGCACAGCACTCATAATGCTGGGGTCGGCGGTTCGAACCCGCCCCTTGCTACCACAACCGCCCCGTGGGATCACCTCCTACCGCTTAGCAGGCCGGCGAACCGTAGTCACCAGCCGCAGCCGGTGACCACTCCTCCAATCCGAGGCGCCAGCCGGGAAAGGAACTCAATGAGCAAGCAGGCTACACCTCCCAGCAATCAAACCCGGGAAAAGATCGATTCCGATGTTGAAACCTTCCTCAAGAAGGGCGGCAAGATCGAAAAAATCGAGCGCGGCGTCTCCGGATATCAGCAGAGCAAACACATCGTCATTAATTCCGCCAGGAAAGTTCACGCGGCCAAAGAGATCTAGCCGCCAGGGGCCGCAACGATCGACATCGACGGCGCCGCCCGGCCCCACCGCCGGTCTCGCCTCAGCCGCCAAGGCACCCGGCGCGCCCCTGCCGGACATGCGCGCTCCCGCCTACCTGGCACCTGCGGGCAGGCCATCGGCGTCCTGAACCTGGGCGCTTGCCGCCTGCAGCCAACCGTCCCCCTGCCCGCCGATCACCGAGGGAACCACCAGCGCGGTGGGCTCCAGCGGAGTGAAGTACTGGTCGAGTCCGGCCACCGGCGTGGTCAGCGGCTCAAAGGTGAACCTCTGGGCACCGACTGACGCATCCAGCATCAATCCGCCCTTGCCCTGCACAAAGATGGCGAGACCCTTGGCGTAGCGGTTGCCGTACTGGGTCGCCGTTTGCGGCCCGCTACTGGTGGAGGCCGTGGTGCCGGTCGTGCCGGCCTGAGCCCTGGCGCCCGCAGTGACGGCCACCGCGGCGGTAGCGGCATCCACTTCGAAGGCGCCCTGGGTAAACTCGTCGTAGGCCCGCTGATCCTGGAAGAAGATGATCTGACTGTAGACCTGCCCACCACCCTGCAGCCCTATCGAGACGTGGTAGAGGGTCGAGCGCCCGGTGACGTAGCCGCCGCGATAGACCTGCCCCTTGGCATAGGTCAAGCCCAGAATCCACGCCCCCTTGCCCACTCTCGGGTAGACCGCGTACCCGTAGGCGCTGTCGAAAAACAACTTCACCTGGGGCGACTGCCTGAAAAGCTCTATGGTTCGCGAGTAATCATCGATTTCGCCGGCGTGACCCACGCTCGTAAGCAGCGATAACCCCATCGCAGCAACCCACGCTTTGATATATTTCATCAGCCACTCCTGAAAATAAAACAACCGCCATTGTAACCGCCCCGGGCGAACTTGCTACAGGCTCCGGGCAATAATCCACTAAAAAAAACGGGCAGTAGCCGGCGCCGCTGATGCGCTACCCGGCAGCCAGAAACAGGCGGAATTGCCGACAAATCGACTCCAGCGGCGCCATCAGCCGGTGGTCGCCATCCACCAGCAGCAGGGGCAACGCGTGCTGCCGACAGAAGCGCAGCGCATTGTCCACCGGCACCACCTCATCGTGCCAGCCGTGCACGACGACTATCCGCGCCGCATCGGGCACCAGCGCGTCGCTCGGATAACCGGGCAGATACACCGCCGGGGCCAGCAGGAACAGGCCATCGGGGCGGCACAGCGGAGATGCCGCGGCGGCCACATAGGCCCCCATGCTGGAGCCCACCAGAATCAACTCGCCGCACCGGGCGGGCAAGGCCGACAGCAACCGCTCGACGCGGTCTTCGACGCGATCCACGCCGCGGTAATCGGGGCTCAGCACCTGATAGCCGGCCGCCGTCGCAACTGCCGCCAGGCGCTGTATCTTGCTGCCCCAGGGGCCGCTCTCTTTGCCGTGATTGAAACAGACCACACCCGCCATGGCAGACTTCCCGCAAAGCCGACGGCGCCCGCAAACCCCACACCCGGGAACGGGCTTGGGCACTCATTTCGGCACCAATAGTGTAAGATGACCGCCCCATTAACCCACTACCAGGCGGGCCGCCCATGCCGATTATTCGGGTCATCACCCTGTTGCTTTCACTGTGGGCACTGGCCGCCTGCGCCAGCCTCAGCAGCTACGACCCGCCCACGGTAGACCTGGTCGGCCTGGCGCCCGGCAACTCGGCGTCGGGACAGTCCGGCCTGCTCGTCAAATTGCGGGTCGTAAACCCCAACTCGCGCAAGCTGAATATCCGCAGCGTGTATTACGACGTAGCGGTCGAAGGGCACCAACTGCTCAACGGCGCGAGCAGCGAAGCCGCCACGATTCCCGCCTACGGCGAAAACATCCTCGAACTGACTGCCACGCCCAGCTTCACCGGCGTCGTCGGTCTGCTCCATAGCCTGATCAGCGATAAGCTCAAGCGCGACCAGCTGCGCTATACGCTCAACGCCAAGCTGTCCGTGGGCGGGGTGCCGATGCCCGTCCGGCTGAAACGCGAGGGTGAACTGTCACT
>JAOUDU010000632.1 GCA_029859085.1 Gammaproteobacteria bacterium
GGTGTGCGCCCTCACCGACGAGAAGGAGGACGCCGCCACCGCGGTCCATGCCCTCAAGGTGATGGTCGATCGGGCCGGCAAGCTGGTTTTCAGCGAGGCAATCCAGCTGCACGGCGGCATGGGACTGACCGACGAGCTGGATATCGGGCATTTTGCCAAGCGCCTGATGATGATCAACACCACTTTTGGCAACGGCGACTATCATCAGTCACAATTCAGCGCCTTGCGCTACAACACGGGAGCAGCACTATGAAACTGGGCTTTCTGCTGGGATATTCCGGCAAGCAAATTCACATCCCGATTGACCTGATCAGGCAGGCCGAGGCGATGGGCTACGATTCGGTGTGGACCGCCGAGGCCTATGGCAACGATGCCGTTACCGCGGCCGCCTGGGTGCTGGCCCAGACCAGCAAGATCAAGGTCGGCACCGCGATCATGCAGATGCCCGCCCGCAGCCCTGCGATGTGCGCAATGACGTCGATGTCCCTGGACCAGTTGTCCGGCGGGCGCTTCATCGTCGGCCTGGGTGCATCCGGCCCCCAGGTGGTGGAAGGCTGGCACGGCGTGCCCTACGGCAAACCGGTTACCCGCACCAGGGAATACATCCAGATCATGCGCAAGATCATGGCCCGTGAGGGGCCCGTGGAATTTGACGGGGAGATGTACAAGCTGCCCCTCACCGGCCCGGGTACAACCGGGCTGGGCAAGCCCCTCAAGTCCATCCTCCAGGGCAACCCGAAGATTCCAATCTATACCGCATCGATCACCTCCGCCGGACTGCGCTGTGCCGCGGAAGTGGCGGACGGTGTCTTCCCGGTCTGGATGGACCCCAACAAATACTCTGTGCTGGGTGAACACCTTGACGCCGGTTTTGCCAAGGCGGGCAATGGCAAGTCGCTGGCGGACTTCGATGTCGCACCCTTCGTGATGGTGATGATGAACGACGATCTCGAGGCCGCCTATAATGCCCTGCGGCCATGGCTGGCGCTCTATATCGGCGGCATGGGAGCCAAGGGCAAGAATTTCTACACGGATTACACCACCCGCCTTGGCTACGGCGACGTCGCGGCGCGTATCCAGGACCTGTACCTTGCAGGCAAGAAGGCGGAGGCCGAGGCCCTGGTGCCCAGCGAGCTGCTGGACGAAGTGGCGCTGATCGGGCCGGCGGGCCGTATCGCCGAGCGCCTGGCGCCCTGGAAGGAAGCGGGCAAGCGGGGCGAAGTGGGTACCATGCTGCTCAGCGTGCAGGACCCGGTGATTCTCGAACTGATGGCGAAGGAACTGTTGTAGTGCAGGTGGACGGCAAGGTCGTCATCGTCACCGGTGGCGGCAACGGCATCGGCAGGGCCCTGTGCGAGCGCTTTCACCAGGAGGGCGCCCGCAAGGTTATCGTCGCTGATCTCGAGCAGGACAGCGCCGCCGCGGTTGCCGCCGCCATCGATGGGGAGGCCTTCGGCGTCGACGTGCGCAACGAGAGCCAGATCCAGGCCATGGTGGCGGCCGTAGAGGAACGCTATGGCGCAGTGGACCTGTTCTGCAGCAACGCCGGCATTATCGCGACGGACGGCGAGCCCTGGTGGGCGACCTCCGCGCCCAACGCGACCTGGCAGGCGATGTGGGAAATTCACGTAATGTCCCACGTCTACGCGGCCCGCGCCTGCCTGCCCGGGATGCTGGCGCGCGGCGCCGGCTACTTTCTCAACACCGCCTCCGCGGCGGGGCTGCTCAACCAGATTGGCGACGCCGCCTACTCCACCACCAAGCATGCGGCCGTCGGTTTCGCCGAGTCCCTCGCGATCACCCACGGTGACGACGGTATCGGCGTCTCGGTGCTGTGCCCACAGGCGGTTGCAACCCGGATGATAGGCAGCGTTGGCAAAGGCGACGGTGGCACCGCGGCTGTAGACGGCATCCTCACGCCACAACAGGTGGCCGCAGAGGTCGTCATCGGCCTGGCGGCGGAGCAGTTCCTGATTCTCCCGCACAAGGAGGTGGCGCAGTACCGCCAGCACAAGGCAGAGAATTATGATCGCTGGCTGGGTGGCATGCGCAAGCTGCGCCGGCGTTTCGGCAACCCGCAGTAGCGGGGTAGATTCCGGGAGGGAGCGAAAGCCGTGGAGAGGAGAGAGCGCTTCGCGCGCACGATACTCAATGGGTTTGAGGCGTATTTCGCCGAGTTCCAGAATATTACCCTGGCGGCGAGATCATGGTTTGAAAACGCCGACTGGCACGGTATCCAGCAGGCCTCGGCGCGGCGTATCGACCTCTACAAGGAACACACCGCCCGCGTCAACGAATACGTGGAGTTGATTGCCGGTGAGCACCTGCATGACCTGGAATTCTGGCGCGAGGCGCGCGCGGCGTATTCCCGGCAGATCGAGGGCCACCATAATTTCGAGATTGCGGAGACCTTCTTCAACTCGATATACGGCGCGGTTTTCAAGCACCGCAAAATCCGCAACGAATATGTTTTCGTCTTTTCGCCGCACGGT
>JAOUDU010000054.1 GCA_029859085.1 Gammaproteobacteria bacterium
AACGTATGCCGATGGCTGGCGGAGCAGGCAGAGGGCCTCGGCGTCGAGATTTACCCGGGATTCGCGGCCGCCGAGGTGCTCTACCATGAGGACGGGCGGGTCAAGGGTATCGCTACCGGTGATATGGGTATCAGCGCCAGCGGCGAGCACAAGGACAGCTATATGCCCGGCATGGAGTTGCATGCCAGGTATACGTTGTTTGCGGAGGGCTGCCGCGGCCATCTCGGCAAGCAGCTGATCAACAGGTTCTCGCTGGATGCGGGCAAGACGCCGCAGCACTACGGGATCGGCATCAAGGAGATCTGGGAAATTTCCCCGGAGAAGCACCAGGCGGGACTGGTGGTTCACGGCCTCGGCTGGCCCCTGCAGGAAACAGGCTCAGGTGGCGGTGCGTTCATGTACCACGCCGAGAATAACCAGGTCTATCTGGGCCTGATTGCCGACCTGAACTACAGCAACCCCCATATGAGTCCCTTCCAGGAATTCCAGCGCTGGAAACACCACCCCGAGACGGTCAAGTACCTCGAGGGCGGCACCCGTATCGTCTATGGCGCCAGGGCTATCACCAAGGGCGGGCTGAACTCCCTCCCCAAGATGAACTTCCCCGGTGGGCTGCTGATCGGCTGCGATGCCGGCACCCTCAACAGTGTCAAGATCAAGGGCAACCACACGGCGATGAAGAGCGGCATGCTGGCCGCCGAAGCCGTCGTCGAAGCCCTGGGACAGGGCGAGGCGGCACCGGCCGACCTGGCGTCCTATGCAACCAGGGTGGAGGCTTCCTGGATGTACGACGAGCTCTACACGACCCGCAATTTCTCCGGTTTCATGCACAAATTCGGCATCCTGCTCGGTTCGGCGATGGTGTGGCTCGACCAGAACATATTCGGCGGCAGGCTGCCGTTTACGCTCAAAGACGCCAAGGCGGACCATGCGGCGATGAAACCGGCTGCGCAGTGCAAGAAAATCGATTATCCCAAGCCGGACAACAAAATCAGTTTTGATCGCCTGACGTCGGTTTTCCTGTCCAATACCAATCACGAGGAGGACCAGCCCTGTCACCTGACGCTGCTGGATCCGGCTATACCGCTGGAAAAGAATTTACCGCTGTTCGATGAACCTGCCCAGCGCTACTGCCCGGCCGGTGTCTATGAAATCGTCGAGGATGCCAACGGCAAGCGCTTCCAGATAAATGCCCAGAACTGCGTCCACTGCAAAACCTGCGACATCAAGGACCCTTCCCAGAATATTGTGTGGGTCACTCCCGAGGGTTTTGGCGGTCCCAATTACCCCAATATGTGATCACGCCCGGCCCCTGCGCCGGGTGCTTCACTGGTGTGGCATCAAGGAAAAGCGGTAGTCGCCGCTGGTCACTGTCGCCGCGCCATCCAGGTCCTGTGCCAGGTCAACCAGGCGATACCAGGCGGATCTTGAAAACAGCGCGCTCAATCCATGCTCGAGTTCCAGCACGGGAATATCTCCCACGGCGGCTTCCAGGTGCAGGGGATGGTCCGCATCTACCGGCACCGTCCTGCCGGTATTGAGCGTGGCTGTCAGCAAAGCCACGGCCGCCTCTTCCCGCAGTGAAATATCGGTCACCAGCAGCGGGTGAAGTTCGACCTCTATTCGCCATTTCTCTGCCGGGGTAACCAGGTAGTACTCGCCGTCTTCTTCACGTCGCAGGATGCTGGCAAAGAGCCGGACCAGCGAATCGCGCCGGATCGGCGTGCCTTCATGGTACCAGGTGCCGTCGGCCGCGATACGGATGGGGATAGCGCCGGACAGTGCCGGGTGCCACAGATGCAGTGGCGGCGATTCGAAGTTGCGCCGCCCGACCTGATTTTCTATTGCCTCCAGCGGATCGGCCATCGCACTGCCTCCGGCAGGTAGTGGTCTCCCGCCGCCCTGTCAGACCGGCGGGAGAACGGGTGCAATCAGGCGCAGTCACCGATCAGGCGGACGTTGATCACACCATCGAGCTTGCGCATTCTGTCCAGTACGTCGTCACTGACGTGAGTGTCGATATCGATGATGTTGTAGGCGATCTCGGCGCGACTCTTGTTCAGCATGTCGATGACGTTGATATTCTGGTCGGCGAGAATGGCCAGGACACTACCGAGAATCCTGGGGACATTGTCGTTGCTGAAAGAGAGGCGACAGCCCCGGACCCGCTCCAGCTCAAGGGAGGGAAAGTTCACCGAGTTGCGGATATTGCCATTTTCGAGGAAATCCCGCAGTTGTTCCGCCGCCATGATGGCGCAATTGTCTTCCGCCTCATCGGTGCTGGCGCCGATATGCGGCATCAGGATCACATCGTTGCGCCCGATCAGTGCCGGTGACGGGAAGTCCGCTATGTATTTACGCAGCTTGCGGCCGTCCAGTGCCTTGACAAGTTCATCCTCGTTGATGATTTCCTGGCGCGCGAAGTTGAGCAGGCAGGCATCGGACTTCATCGCTCCCAGCAGCTCCGCGTTGACCAGGCCACGGGTCGAATCGAGCACGGGCAGGTGCAGGGTGATGTAGTCACAACGGGCGAACAGGGCGGACAAGGTATCTGCCTTGCGCACCTTGCTGGACAAGCGCCAGGCTGCCTCCACGGATAACGCGGGATCGTAGCCCACCACTTCCATGCCCATCGTAAGAGCCATCTCGGCGACCATCGAGCCGATTGCACCCAGCCCCACCACTCCCAGCGTCTTGCCGACCAGTTCATTGCCCTTGAACTGCTTCTTCTGGGCTTCGAGAATACGGTTCATCTCTGCCTTGTCGGTAATACCCGCCAGGGTATCGACGTAGCGGATACCCTCGATCACGCCGCGGGAACCGAGCAACATCGCAGTTGCCACCAGTTCCTTGACCGCGTTGGCGTTGGCGCCCGGCGAATTGAATACGGGTATACCCCGGCGGCTGCATTCCGCCACGGGGATATTGTTGACACCCGCCCCCGCACGCCCGATCGCCAGTACGGAATCTGCGATATCCTCCGCCTTCAGCTGGTGGCTGCGCAACAGGATAGCGTCGGGATGGGAGAACTCGCTGGCGATTTCATAGGAGTCCCGGGGCAGTCGCTCGAGTCCCTTGATTGAGATCTGGTTCAGTGTCAGTATCTTTCTGGCCATTCTAACCTCAACAAACTTACTGTATAGAAATGTCCGCGCTCTGGCGCAGACCTTGCTGGAACTCGGTATCCAGCAGGCTGGCGTTTTCGCGGCTTATCTGTCGGCGCAATTCGAGCTGCGTCGCTTCTGCGAGGGTTTCGAGGCGGCCGGGGCTGACCCTTTCCAGGGCAACGACCTGGGCGTCGCCGCCGGGCGTCAGGACAAAGTCCGCCAGAGCCTGGCCCTGGGCGGGACTCGGCATGTCAAATGCCAGGCCCAGTACCTCGCGCGGCAGGCTGGTGTTGCGCCTGTCGGCGCCGGGCTCTACCTGCCAATGGTAACCGGCGCTGGTGGCCAGTTGTTCAATGCTTGCTCCGGTGCCCAGCTCCTTGACCATGCGCTCCGCCTCCGCGGCCACCAGGGCACGAGCGGCCTGGTCGGTGATGATAGCCGCAATCTCCTGGCGCACGTCAGCGAGGTCCCTTACCTGGGGTGTATTGTGCTTGCGCACGTGCAATACCACGAACTTGTTGTCGCCCAGCTCGATGACATCGCTGTTATGCCCCTGCTCCATTACTTCCTCCGAGAAAGCCGCGGACAATAAGGCCGGGTTGGCGAACAGGCCTTCCGCCTGGTCGCGCGCGACAGGCTCGCTACGTGCGACCTCAAGGTTCAGCTCCTTGGCAGGCCTGGAGAGGTCTTCCGCGTTGAACACCAGGTCTTTCAGTTTTTCAACCGCAAGCAGCAAGTCGACTCGCGCCTGCGCCAGTTGCAATTGCTCTTCCAGCTGCGGGCGCAATTCCTCGAGTTCGGGGGCGTGCCCCTCCTTGCGCTCGGTTACGACGATCAGGTGGGTACCGGCATCAGTTTTTACCGGCGCGGAAATTTCGTTCACCCCAAGCTTGGCAACGGCTTCCTCCATTTCCGGGGGAAACGCATCGCCCGTCGAAAATCCCAGGTCGCCGCCGTTGCCGGCGGAACCGACATCGTCCGAAAACTCAGCCGCCACCTCACTGAATTTGGTGCCTGCCGCCAGCTTTGCCTGGGCTGCCGCAATACGCTGCTGCAGGGCCGCGTCATCCTCGCCATCACGCTTTTCAAACAGGATGTGGGAAACGCGGTTCTCGTTTTTGTACTGGGTGTTCTCAATTTCCAGCCGATAGGCCTCGAGTACGGAGCTCTCTTCAACCGGCTGCAGGAACTGTTGCGGGGTCAGTTCGATGTAGTCGAGCTCGACGGTTTCACGGGTGCGGAAGTCGTCCTGGTGTGACGCATAGTAGGCCTCGATCTCCTCATCGGAGGCCTTTTGCCCATCGAGAAATTTCTGCAGGGGGATAGTCAGGTAACGAAGGTCACGTTGTTCCGCGTCGACCCTGGCGTTCAGTGACAACTCGAGGGGCGTGACGAACTCCGTGCCGGCGAGGCCGCTGCGCAACTGGTTCAGCGCTATATCATCGCGCAGCGTCTGCTTGAAATACGCGGGAGTATAACCGGCGCTGGACAGCACGCTGCTGTACAACTCGGGGGAAAACACGCCCTCTATCTGGAACTGTTCCATGCTGCCGATGAGCCGGCCAATTTCCTTTTTTGATACGGCCAGGTTCATCGCCGCGGCAGACTGCATCATCAGCTTGCGATCGATCAGGTTATTCAGGACCGGGCCCTTGAGCGCATCGTCCTCGAGCATTGCGGGATCGAGTTTATCGCCCATGGCGGAAATGAGCCTGCGCTTCTGGGTATTGAGCGCCTGCGCCAATTCCTGGGGGGTGACCTCTTCCCCGTTGACCTCGGCAACGCCTCCGCTTCCGCCACCGACAAGAATGGACTCTATGCCGAATATTGAAAACGAAATGACGATCAGCCATACCAGGACTTTAATGGTTGTCCCCTGGACTTTACCGCGTATATCTTGAAGCATGGATATCTACTCTGGAGAACTAAAAAAAAAGCGCACCAGTCAGTGCGCCTTTCCGTTTGTCAAGGGTATCAACTGTCGTCAACCGAGGATCGCCAGCCGACGAACGCGGATATCCCGCGATGACCCCCCCCACAAATCAGGTGTTTACAGCGTCCTTCAACGCCTTACCAGCCTTGAAGCCCGGCACATTGCTGGCCCTGATTTCTATGGTGGCACCGGTTTGCGGGTTGCGACCACTGCGCGCGTTGCGATGCTTTACAGCGAAGGTACCAAAACCAACCAATGATACCTGGTCGCCCTTCTTGAGCGCATCGGTGATGCTGTCGATAACCGCATCCAGTGCACGGCCGGCAGAGGCCTTGGGCAGGTCGGCAGCGCTGGCGATGGAGTCGATCAGTTCAGATTTATTCACACATATTCCCCTTGATAGATAAACAATGTATTCCTGGTTTTAACGCCCCGGAGTATAAAAGGTTATTTTGTAAACCCCGGGGCAATGCGTCGTAGAACTTGCCGCCCAGCCTGAAGAGATAATGTTGACAACAAACTGGCGTGAATTCCGAAACACATCGGAAGTCATAAAAAGCACCGATGTAATTGAACGCAAGACTTTATACCAGACGTCTCGCAGTGGTCAACATCGAAGCCATCAGTTAGTGGGTATTTATCCGATTTTTTTCGTCCTGTTCGACATCGGCGCCGGTTCCTACGGAGCCTGCACGAAAATCCTCGTCGCTCAATGGCTTTGGCATCGACTCGAGCGCGATCGCCAGAACCTCGTCAATCCACTTGACGGCGCGGATACTCAGGTGTTCCTTGATATTGTCGGGCACTTCCTTCAGGTCGCGTTCGTTTTCTTTGGGAATGATGACAGTCTTGATGCCACCACGACGTGCCGCGAGCAGTTTTTCCTTTAGCCCGCCAATAGGCAGTACCTCACCCCGCAGGGTGATTTCACCTGTCATTGCCACATCGGCACGCACGGGTATGTTGGTCAGGACCGAAACCAGGGCAGTGCACATGGCAACACCGGCGCTGGGCCCGTCCTTTGGAGTCGCCCCTTCGGGAACATGGAAATGCACGTCGTGTTTTTCGTGATATCCCGCCGGTATACCCAGCATCTGGGAACGGCTGCGTACAACGGTGGAGGCCGCCTGGATAGACTCCTGCATCACATCGCCCAGTGAACCGGTCTTGACATAGCGTCCCTTGCCGGGCAGGGCGACAGCTTCTATTGTCAGCAATTCGCCCCCCACGGAGGTCCACGCCAGCCCGGTCACCTGCCCGATCTTGTTCTGCTCCTCGGCAATACCGTAGTTGTATTTCCTGACGCCCAGCAGGTCGGGCAGCATATCTGCGGACACGGTGATACCACCGGCGCTCTCGCCCAGGGTAATGGCCTTGACCATTTTCCGGCACACCTTGGCGATCTCCCTTTCCAGGGCGCGAACGCCGGCCTCCCGGGTGTAGTAGCGGATGATATCGAGTATCGCGTCTTTACCTATCGCCAGCTCGCCCTTCTTCAGGCCGTTGAGCTCGATTTGCTTGGGACTGAGGTAGCGCTCGGCAATATTGAGTTTCTCGTCCTCGGTATACCCTGGGATCCGGATAACTTCCATGCGATCGAGCAGCGGGCCGGGGATGTTCATCGTATTGGACGTGCACACGAACATCACGTCCGAGAGGTCGTAATCCACCTCGAGATAGTGATCATTGAATGCGTGGTTCTGCTCGGGGTCGAGTACCTCGAGCATCGCCGATGCCGGGTCACCGCGATGATCCATGCCCATCTTGTCGATTTCGTCCAGCAGGAACAGCGGATTCTTTACCCCGGCCTTGGCCATCTTCTGCAACAGTTTACCGGGCATCGAGCCTATATAGGTGCGGCGGTGGCCGCGGATTTCCGCCTCGTCGCGGACGCCGCCCAGGGCCATACGCACGAACTTGCGGTTGGTAGAGCGGGCGATGGATTCACCGAGGGAGGTCTTGCCGACGCCGGGAGGACCTACCAGGCACAGCACCGGCCCCTTTACCTTGCGCACGCGTTTCTGCACCGCCAGGTATTCGAGGATGCGATCCTTCACTTCGTCGAGGCCGTAATGATCCTCGTTGAGGATCGCGGCGGCATTCTTGAGATCGTGCTTTACCTTGCTGCGCTTCGACCAGGGCACCGAGACCATCCAGTCGATGTAGCTGCGCACCACCGATGCTTCCGCCGACATCGGGGACATCATTTTGAGCTTGCCGAGCTCACCCAACGCTTTTTCCCGGGCTTCCACCGGCATCCGGGCATCATCGATGCGCTGCTGCAATTCATCCAGTTCGCTGGGCGCCTCATCCAGGTCGCCCAGTTCCTTCTGGATGGCTTTCATCTGTTCATTGAGGTAGTACTCGCGCTGGCTCTTCTCCATCTGCTTCTTGACCCGGCCGCGGATGCGCTTCTCGACCTGGAACAGGTCGATTTCCGCTTCCATCAGGCCCAGCAGGTGTTCGAGACGGGGTCGAATACCGGTGATCTCCAGAATCCGCTGCTTTTCCTCCAGATTGACACTCATGTGCGCGGCGATGGTATCCGCCAGGCGGCCCGGCTCGTCGATCCCGGTCAGGGACGTAAGGACCTCTGCAGGCACTTTCTTGCTCAGGTTGACGTATTTCTCGAACTGGGTGATGGTCGAGCGGAGCAGGCCCTCGGCTTCGTGTTCGGGGATTTCATCGCTGATGACTTCCCTCACCCCGGCAACGGCGAAATTGCCCTCGTCCTCGACATTGTCGACGACCGCGCGGTAGCCGCCCTCAACCAGGACCTTTATGGTCCCGTCAGGCAGTTTTAGCAACTGCAGGATATTCGACACCGTACCCATCTGGTAAATGTCATCGGCCCCGGGGTCATCGTCCGCGGCATTGCGCTGGGCGACCAGCAGTATCTGCTTGTCGTTCGCCATCGCGTACTCGAGCGCCTCGATAGATTTCTCCCGCCCGACGAACAGGGGCAGCACCATATGCGGATATACCACTACATCGCGCAGCGGTAGCAGGGGAAGGTCGATGACAGAGGAAGAACCCATATACGTCTCCGGGTTGAGCAGGATTTCAGGCGTTACAGGCTGTAAGGTGGGGGCGGTTTTCCGGAATACAAGCGCCTGACACTATTTCCGCATCGCAGATCGCGCCACCAACAGCTTGCCCGGCGCCTGCGCCGGGACTAATCCTCGGTTGCTGCCACCCTGGGGGTGGGTTCGTTGTTCTGGTAAACCAGCAGGGGCTCGGAATCACCGCGAATAACGGATTCATCTATAACCACCTTGATCACATCGCTTTGTGACGGGATGTTGTACATGGAATCCAGCAGCACACCCTCGAGAATCGAGCGCAGGCCCCGGGCGCCGGTTTTGCGCTCCATGGCTTTCTCGGCGATGGCCCGCAGTCCGTCCTCTCGAAAATCCACTTCCACGCCCTCCATCTCGAACAGCTTGCTGTACTGCTTGGTCAAGGCGTTCTTGGGCTCGGTGAGTATTTGGACCAGCGCGTCGACATCCAGTTCCTCCAGCGTGGCGATGACCGGCAGCCTGCCCACAAATTCCGGAATCAGCCCGTACTGGACCAGGTCCTCGGGCTCGAGATCGAACAGCAGTTCGCCCACATTGCGGCGCTCGTCCTTGCTCTTGACCTCGGCGGAAAATCCGATGCCGCCCTTTTCCGAGCGGTTCCTGATGACCTTGTCCAGGCCGGCGAAGGCACCGCCACAGATGAACAGGATATTGGATGTGTCCACCTGCAGGAATTCCTGCTGCGGGTGCTTGCGCCCGCCCTGGGGCGGAACCGAGGCAACGGTGCCCTCGATCAGCTTCAGCAGCGCCTGCTGGACGCCCTCCCCGGATACATCACGGGTAATGGAGGGGTTGTCCGACTTGCGGGAAATCTTGTCAATTTCGTCGATATAGACAATGCCCACCTGGGCCTTCTCTACATCGTAATCGCATTTTTGCAGGAGTTTCTGGATGATGTTTTCAACGTCCTCACCGACATATCCCGCCTCGGTCAGGGTGGTGGCATCGGCGATGGTAAACGGGACATCGAGCAGGCGCGCGAGGGTCTCAGCCAGCAGCGTCTTGCCGCTCCCGGTGGGGCCCACCAGCAGGATGTTGCTTTTTCCCAGTTCCACGTCCTGGCTGCGGCCCTGGCTGTGGCGGAGCCGCTTGTAGTGGTTGTAGACCGCGACGGAAAGGACTTTCTTGGCGCGTTTCTGGCCGATGACATACTCATCCAGGATGGCGTTGATTTCCTGGGGTACGGGGAGCTTGTCCCCAGCGGAGTCGCTGCTGTTTTCCTGGACTTCCTCGCGAATGATGTCATTGCAAAGGTCCACGCACTCATCGCAGATGAACACCGAGGGACCAGCTATCAGCTTGCGCACTTCATGCTGGCTTTTGCCGCAGAAGGAACAATAAAGCAACTTGCCGCCGTCAGTGGAGTTGGTGGTTTTTTCGCTCATTCGGCCGCCCTACGCCCTATCGATAGATGCCTCATCACCCTGTGTCCTACGATGATGTCTTTTACGGCTATTTGCAACCCCCGTAGGGGCTAAAAGGTGGATATCCTGCAATTCTGCGGGCCGCTTCACGGGCCCCTGTGGAGGCCGTGAGTGCCGGTTTCCGGCTTATTTGTCGGCGCCCTTGCCTGCCCCGATAATGCCGCGGGTGGACAGGACCTCGTCAATCAGCCCGTACTCCTTGCTCTGGGCGGCGTTCATGAAACGGTCGCGTTCGGTGTCCCGTTCTATCACTTCCAGGCTCTGGCCTGTGTGCTGGGCCATCAGTTCATTGAGGCGCTTGCGGATAATCAGTATCTCCTTGGCCTGTATTTCGATATCGGTGGCCTGGCCCTGGGCGCCCCCGCTGGGCTGGTGGATCATCGTGCGGGCATTGGGCAGGCAGAAACGCTTGCCCTTGGTGCCCCCGCACAACAGGAATGCGCCCATTGATGCGGCCTGGCCGATACACATGGTGCTGACATCCGGCTTGATGAACTGCATGGTGTCGTAGATCGAGAGGCCGGCCGTCACCGCACCACCCGGGGAATTGATGTACAGGTGAATGTCCTTGTCCGGATTCTCGGACTCAAGGAACAGCATCTGCGCGACAATCAGGTTGGCCATGTGGTCTTCCACCGGCCCCACCATGAAAATTACCCGCTCTTTCAGTAACCTGGAG
>JAOUDU010000633.1 GCA_029859085.1 Gammaproteobacteria bacterium
CCGCGGTTCAGGCGTATTTATATGCGCGAACTACTGGAGGGCGATGAGAAGAAACTTGCGGCAATCGCAGAGAACGCATTTACGGCATTTTACGAACCGCTCTATGCATTGATGGGTGAGCTGGCCCCCGACAGTGACCCACAGCTTCTTATTTTTTCTATGGCGGGCATGATATTTCATCACCTCGAGGTGCGTAAGCTCGCACCCCATCTGCCACATGCAGCCGAAGGCAGTACTGGAATTCCTTTACTGACAAGCCATATCACCCAGCTGTTTTTGCATGGGGTAAACCCCGCATGAAATGGCTGCTATTGAGCATTTTCGCACTGGCACTGTCGGGATGCGGGAAAGCTGCGGATGGCGATATTGGTGTCACAGCTCCCGTGACAGGCACTCGGGTCATTGTCACTAACCCGCAACAGCGGTCCATCGATTACAGTTTGACCGCGCTTGGCACCGTTGAAAGCATCCATAACCCGACCATCTCCGCGGAAACATCGGGACAACTTGTCGGTATTGAGGTCAGTGAGGGCCAGACTGTTGACGCACAGCAGTTACTTGCGTCTATAGACAACACTTTGTACAGCATAGAGGTGGATAAGGCAGCAGGTGAATTAAAGCGCCAGAAAGCGTTACTGGACAACCAGCAGCGAGAAGTAAATCATCTGCTGCGCCTGGCAAAGTCACAGTCGGTCTCCAAGGACAAGCTGGACGATGAACAATCGCAGCTACAGATGTTATCGGCCATGCTGGAGGTGGCGAAAAAGCAAAGTGAGCAGACGCAGTATCTTGAATCCAAGACCCGGGTACTAGCGCCGAGAGAGGGCTTGATCGCCAAGCGATATGTCTCTACCGGCGACTATGTTACCCCGGGGCAGCCCTTGTTTGACCTGGTCTCAGTAAAAAAATTGCAAGCGCGCCTGGCCTTCGCCGAACACCACGCCGCCACTATCCGCATAGGCAAAGCAGTCAGGTTGCAATCCCCGGCCTCGCACGAGACCGTCGCTCTCGGCAAGGTAGGCAGTATCAACCCGCGGATCAATCCAAGGAGCCGGGC
Source organism: Gammaproteobacteria bacterium (assembly GCA_029859085.1). Lineage (GTDB taxonomy): Bacteria > Pseudomonadota > Gammaproteobacteria > Pseudomonadales > Halieaceae > JARRPM01. The sequence goes on from JAOUDU010000633.1 coordinate 1,058, forward strand.
TCTTGATGTCATTGTCGAGTTTGACAACCCCGGGGGCTGGTATCCGGGTGCCAGCGTCGATGCCAGGCTGATCCTGGGGCACACCGAGGGCGCGCTGACTGTGCCGATTCTCAGCGTGGTAAGGCGTGATGGCGACGATGTTGTATTTGTCGTTAACGGCGATCATGCCAGCAAGCGCGTAGTCAAGCTGGGCTGGCAAGAAGACGATTGGGTGGAAGTGTTGGAGGGCCTTTCCACACAGGACCAGGTAATAACCGAGGGTTCCGCGCTGGTCAGCGACGGCAGCAAGCTGATCTTCAATGTGAAGAATCCCGCACTGTGAGTTTCATTGATATTTTTGTCCGCCGCCGGGTCCTGGCTTACATGCTTAGCGCGGCCATCCTCCTGTTCGGCCTCATCGGGCTGAGGGATATCGGCCTGAACCGCATGCCCAATGTCAGCCCGCCGGTGGTAACCATAACTACGGTCAACCCCGGCGCCAGTCCGGAGATCATGGACAGTAGTATCACCAGTGTAATTGAAGCTTCGGTTAACTCGATTTCAGCAATTGATTATGTGCGTTCACAGTCCGTCCCCAGCGTGTCACAGATACGGGTAGCGTTCGAACTCAGCAAAGACGCGAACGTGGCCTTCAACGAGGTGCAGGCCAAAGTCAACCAGGTGATCAACGATCTGCCTGATGAGGCAGAAACACCCATTGTGGCGAAGGTCGATCCGAATGCCATTCCGGTGATGTGGCTGGTGCTCAAGGGTGATCGCCCCTTGAACGAGCTGAACAGGATAGCCCGCCAGCAGGTCAAAAAGCTGCTGGAGAACATCAATGGTGTGGGCGAGGTATTTGTCGGCGGCGGTCGTGAGCGCAAGATACGCGTGGACATCGATCTGGCAAAAATGTCTGGCCTTGGAGTTACCACGCAGGATGTGATTGCAGCATTCGCCCGAGAGCATATCCAGATTCCGGGGGGATACCTGGTCAGCGGTAACCTTGAAAAGCTCCTGCATCTGGACCTGGAATACCACAGTGTACGCGAACTTGGGAATCTGGTGGTGATGTGGCGTGATCAGATCCCAGTCACGCTTGCAGATATCTCTGCCATCAGTGACAGTCTGTCAGACAAGCGCAGCCTGGCCCGTCTTAATGGACGCGAAGGCGTCGCGATCGGTATCCAGAAGGTGCAAAACGCCAATACGGTCGCCTTAGTCCGGGAAGTGTCTACACGGCTTGACGAACTGGTCAGGCCGTCCTTACCCGACGGTGTGGAATTGATCGTCGCTACCGACGAGTCAGATATCATTGAAGCTACTGTCTCCGCCCTTAAGAGTCATGTACTGGAAGGTACGTTTTTGGCAGCGCTGGTGGTGTTATTTTTCCTGCTGAATTGGCCGGCAACACTGATCATTGCCACCGCTATTCCCGTCTCCCTGGCCGGC
>JAOUDU010000634.1 GCA_029859085.1 Gammaproteobacteria bacterium
GAGAGTGCATGAAAAACCAGATTGGAAAGATAGCCAGCGCCAGGCTTTTGGCGCCCTTGCTGGCGACAATACTTGTGACCGCGGCCGGCTGCGGGGCCAATGCCCAGAAAGGCGCGGTAGAGGGTGCGGCGACAGGCGCCATGGCAGGTGCGGTCGGCGGCATGTTTACCGCCTGGGTTTTTGGCGGTGACGTGGCCAGGGCAGGTGCGCGCGGGGCAGCCTATGGCGGATCGAGTGGGGCGGTGGTTGGCGCGATGGCAGGCGGCAGGGTAGATGACGCTCAGGCTGCGCAGAGGCAGGCGCGGCAGGAAGCGGAGTTAAAAAAATTCCGCGACAGGATAGGCACCGATGCCTTTAATGGACTGGTAGCCCTGGGTGAGTGCAAGCCCGACATCGCCATGGCGAATGCGAGGGAAGCTGCAAAATCAGGCAATCCGGATTTTGTCATGGCCGGGGTCTGGCTTGAGGTATTGACCGAGGCAGACAGCAATCGTCCGCAGGAGGCCAGCGCTCTTTTCCCGCAACTTGTTGTAGTCGATAGCGAGGTGAAGTCGGTGGCTGATGCCGAGGCCCAGACCACTGAATTGCTTGGGAGGCTGCGTCAAATTCGTATTGATTACGGGATGCCAGCTGTTTGCAACAAAGGGTAGCGTGATGATAGTAGACAACATGGGATGAGTGCAGTGCCATGAACGCATACAGGGTATTCAGATTGGCCATTGGCATGTCCGGACTCGTCCTGCTGGTCGCAAGCGGCATTGTTAGCGCCGACACGTCGATGCCGGGCAGTGATCCGATGACCGCGGTGCTGCCGGATTACCGCGAGCCCGCGGCACCCGTAACCGGGCTATTGACTGCCCAGACTCCGCCGGAGCCCCTGCTGCACGCCCGCTCTGGCCAGGTAGCGCTGCTGTATTACGAGCCTGTCATAAACATGGAACGATTGGCTCGTCCCCGCATCGGCCTGGCGGGATTCCGTTTCGACCCACTGTCGCAGACTTCCGGAGTGGGTCCCCTGATACGTCGCGTTGAAATAGTGTCAGCCGGGGACGCGCGCGAGCAGCAGCCCGTAGTGTGGTTGCCGGCCAATGGCGCACTGCTGGAGTTCGTCCATTTCTCGGCCGACGGGCGAACGCTTTCCGCTGTCGCCATTGGCAATGGCCCGGCGCAGCTGGTGCTGTTTGATGTCGCCAGCGGCAGGGAGCGTGTAATGGCTGCGCCGATCAACGCCGCCTGGGGTGATCCCTGCCATTGGGTCGGTAGCGATAATCTCCTGTGTCGGGTGGTGCCGAAAGGGCGCGGCACATTGCCCCCTGAACGCCCGGCGCCGACTCTCATGGAACACCTCGGGGGGCGGACCCCGATACGCACCTACCAGAACCTGCTGAAAAATACCTACGACGACGAGCTGTTCGAATACTATTTCGAGGGTGAGCTGGCGCGCGTTAAGGTGACCGGAAAATCCAGGCCAGTTCCATCACTGGGGGGGCTGATAGCCAGCTTTGAGCCTTCACCGGATGGCAGGTATGCGGTTCTAACCCGTGTTCAGCCCCCTTACTCGCGGCTTGTACCGGCCCGCAGTTTTCCCAGCTCGATCGAGCTGTGGGACCTGGAGCGTGGCTCCCGCCTCTATGCGTCAAAACCTGTCGGGTTTGGCCTGGAGGCCGGCGCTGGGGAAGACGGGAGTGAGGATCCCCGGCTGGCGACCTGGATGCCCGGCACAAGTAATACCCTTGGATATATCGAGAAGACTCATGATCCCCGGGGAAAGCGAATTTATCGCTGGTTCGCACTGCTGCCACCTTATGACGGTGAGCCGCTTGAGATAGCGTCCAGCTCAAGGCCGATTCAGCAGTTTGGTTGGACCACTGCGGGAACGCCATACTTCGCCACTCGTGGCGAGGCACCCAATGAGGTGCGCTATATGGTGGTGCAGGCTGGCGGCGCGAAGCAGATCTGGAGCGGGATGGTTAAAGACCGTTATGACAATCCGGGCAGGGCGCTGCGGCTGGATGGCGCCAGTGGCCCGGTGCTGGAGATCGACGGCAGGATATACATCGCCAGTGATGGCTTGAGCGACGGAGGCCCGCAGCCCCTGCTGGAAGTTCTCGATCTCCATGGGGGACAGGCAGAGCGTGTCTTTACTGCTGAACACGGCGTTTTCGAAGTGGTGCTGGGAGTGATGAATCCAGACCCGCTCACTTTCGTTACATCCCGGGAGACCGAGAGCGAATCGCCCAATCTCTACTTGCACAGGGGCTCTGAGGTCATCCCTTTGCCGCGCATCCCGGATCCCTACCCGCAGCTTGCCTCAGCGACCCGCAGGGTGGTGTCCTACCAGCGCGCGGACGGTGTGGCGCTGTCGGGCACACTTTACCTGCCCGAGGGGTATCGGGACGGTGAATCGCTGCCAACACTGGTCTGGATTTATCCCACCGAGTTTTCCGACCGGGAACAGGCTGAGCAGATGGACCTGCGCTT
>JAOUDU010000197.1 GCA_029859085.1 Gammaproteobacteria bacterium
GTTCTATTCCCAGTGATAAATCACTGATGCGCCCACATAATTGATTTGTTCGTTCGGGTTGCCCTGGCCGAAGGTCAGCACCTTGCCGATGGTGTCCGGCTGTACCCCGTTCCAGGCCCAGTCATCACTCTTGTAATCGTAGTACTGGTAATCCAGTTGCAGGAACAGGTTCTCCTGCATCTGCCACACACCGCTGAGCTGGACATGGTGCAGGCGGGTATTGACGCCGGGCAGGTCGCTGGCCTCCAGGGTGCTGGTGGCGCTGCTGCCAAGGTTCTGCTCTGACTGGGTATCGACATAGCTGTAGTCGAAACTGACTTCTATATCCTTGGCCGCCTGCCATTGCAGGTTCGCCCCCACCGTGACGCTGGTGTCTTCGAGTTCGCCATCCCAGTCCTGGTTGGGATCGCTGGCCTGGGGCAGCGGGGGGTAGACGACGAAGGCATCCTTTTCCTGCCCGCCGCGGAACGCCCGGCTGGTCTGGTCGGCCTTGTAATAGTCATAGCCGGCGTACACGCTGGCGGACAGCGCTTCGCTGGCGACATAGCTGGCACTGACGTGGCTGCGGTACCACTCATCCTGGGTCAGTCCCAGGTTGCTGGCATCGTAATTGTTGTCGATCCACTGCAGATTCAGGTTGAGGTTCCACTGGTCGGTGGGCAGATAACTGAAGTCCGCTTTGCTGTTCCACTGCTCCCGGTTGGCCATGTAGAACTTCATGAGCTCGGGGTGGTTGATGTAGCGCTGGGCATCCGGCGTGCTGTTGATCAGTTCCGTGTCCAGCAGAGCGTAGTAGTCCTGCGCCCACTCATAGGTGTCCGCTGCCCGGTCCGCATAACTCACTTCCAGGTGACTGGTAAAGTTCGACCAGGGCTGGATGCGGTAACCCAGGGTGTAGCGGTCCTGCTCGGTGTGCTCCACGGGGGCATTCTCCCGGGTCACCTTTTCGTATTCGTAATCAAAACTCAGCCGGCTGCGCAGGGGCAGGCGGTAGCTGACCTCGACGCCCGGGACTTCGGAGGTGTAATCGTGGTTGGTGTTGTATACCGTTGTCGCGGTACCCGGCTGGTTGCCGCCGTCCCCGCGAATATACTGGTAACCGTTGCGCGAGGCGTTGTAATCCCGGTCGCGGTATTTGTAGTACAGCTCCGCACTGAGTTTGGGCATCGGGTTCAGCAACAGTTTGGTGTTGAAGGTACTGCTGTCCACGTCGCCGCCGTAATCGTTGCGCGGCAGGGGGACATCGACGATAAGCGCGGGGTTGACGCTGTAATCCAGGAAATCCTGGTCCTGGGAAGCCACCGCGTAGCTGCCGTCGACCTGCAAGCGGATGGTCGGGGAGAACACGTACTGGCCGGTAACTCGTCCGCCGACCTGGTCGTTATCAGGTGCTTCCCCCAGGCCGCCGATACCCGCAGGATAGCTCACGTCTGAGCCGTAGGAACTGTAGGGGTTCTCCCAGGTCAGCACGTCGTTCTGGTTGTCAAATTCTGAGTAGAACACCCTGCCGCCCAGGGTCAGCCTGCTGTCACTGTAAGTGAGGCCGAGGTCAAAATCGGAAGTGCGGTAATCCACCGGATGGTTCAGCAATACGGCATCGGCGGAGGAAGCGTCGATATAGATGCCACCGCCGACATCATTGCTGCCCTGCTTTTCCTCGTAGGACAGGTTGGTGTCCACGGTCCAGTTATGGTTCAAGCGGGTGTCCGCCTTGAGGTATACCCGTTCCCGCTTGAGCTCCTGGTCAAAGCCGTGCAGCGATTCGTTCAGGTTGGTCCAGTCTGCGGTAGTGAGGCCGCTCACCCAGTCATCGGGTAACTTGAGCCGCGAGCCGCCGGTAAACGGGGTTCGGCCCTCGTCACTTTTTACCTGCAGCTGGGAGTCATATCCCGCGGTTATGCTGAATCTGCCCGGCCTGCCAACGGTTAGCTCCCCCTCCCGGGTATCGAGCCCCAGGTTGGAGACGTAGCCCTTCCAGTAGTTGTCGCCGCTGTTGAAATCCTGCCACTGGAGATTACCAATAACAGTGGCGCTGTCCTTGTTGAGGCCGTTGTACTGACCGAACATGTAATTGTCGTCGCCGGTATAGCCCGCGCCCAGCTGCACCATAAGGGGAACTTCGGCCTGCCAGGCTGTCTTCAGCGGTGGACGATTCTGCAGCGCAGTCGGGGTGTAGGTATCGGCCTCCTGGGCCACCACGCCGCACGCTGCCAGTACCAGGCTGCTGGCGACGCTCCATTGGCAGGGAAGGCGGTTCATGCTCTTCATCGTGTCAAGCGCGCTCCCGACGGATGGTTGGATCCATGAATCTGGCTGTGGCAGTTGAGACAGTTCTTGCCCAGCAGGTTCTTGTTCGCGGTGCCGCCGGGGAGCCCTTCGCTGCCGTAGGGCTGGCTGGGATGGAAGGCCGTGGCGTGGCACTGCTGGCACAGGGCCGGTCCCCGGGCGGTCAGCAGTGGTTCATTGACCGAACCGTGGGGCTTGTGGCACAGGGTGCAGTCCTCCGCCGCCGGCGGGTGCTCCCACAGGAACGGCCCGCGCTTGTCCGCGTGGCAGCTGAAACAATTGTCGTTGACTGAAACCTGCCGCAGGGCAGCGTGACCCGGGCCCCCGTGGGGATTATGGCAGTCAGTACAGGCGGTTTTACCCTCGACGATGGGGTGGCGCGAAGGCAGGTGGAGTTGTGCGCGGACCTGGGTGTGGCAGTCCAGGCAGATTTTTTCCGACTCCTGCTTGCCCAGTACGAGGTCCTTTTGCTGGTGGGCTTTGTGACAGCTGTCGCAACTGAGGTTTTCCTGCTGGTGCTCACTGCCGGTCCACAACAGTTGGTCGTCCTTGTCATGGCAGGTCTGGCAGCTGGCGCTGCGAGTCTCGGCGTCCGAGGGCCATTGGGGGCCGAAACTCACATCGGGGGGATTTTTGGTTGGTCTGCGGTCATGTGCGGCGCTGGCGCCGTGGCAGGCAGTACAGGCCGCGCTGCCGCCCCCACCGAGGGAGCCGTGGACAGTATTGAAAACCGCGTGGGCCGGGGAGTCGGCATCATGGCAGTCCACGCAGCCCGCTTCTTCCTGCGCCGACAAACGGCCGGCACTGAGCATCAGCAGCACAATGACAAAAATTGTTTTGAGGAGATTGGCAGCCATATTAAGAGTCACTCAGCCGTGAAATCCGTATCGTCAGCATCGATTCTCGGGATCATCGGTGGCAAAATCAGCCACCCCCCTCGTATTCGCAGCGTTTTTCCGCACAATCTCAAAGGCACACTTGTTATTAATTAAAAATTAATCCGCACCTCATTATTGTTCATGTATGAACTTAGTTCTACTGTCCAGCGACCCGCGATGAAGCTGTTATTGATCCAGATCAAGCTCGCGGGCCGATCGGTTGAATCAGGTAAGGGGCAGGGTGTCCAGTACCACCCCCAGGAGAAACAGGGAGGTAAAATGGCGAGTGTGGCGGAAAGCTTGTGCTGAAAACCACAGGGGCCATACCTCCGCCGGATAGGTCCCGGGTTTTGCCTCGGGTTTGGGGGTCTGGAAAACCCGGTAAAGGGCGGGCAGTTGGGGCAGGTTGAGCAGCACCAGCAGCAGGGGCCAGCCGAAGCTGCCCGTTGCCACAAGGGCAATGCTGAGCAGGTATTGGGCAAGTATCATGGCCAGTACGCAGTGACGGGAAAGTTTCTCGCCGATGAGTACCGGCAGGGTATTGACGCCCTTGGCCTTGTCGGCGCCAAGTTTGTCGGTGTGCTTGCCGAACAATACGGTGGTTGGCCCCAGCGCGAATACCAGGCTTAGCCAGGTCACATCCCAACTCCACTGGCCTGCCAGTATATAGTAACTCCCTCCTACCATCAGCGGGCCCCACACCAGCAGGACCGCAGGTTCGCCCAGGCCGTAATATTTTAGCGGCCAGGTATAAAACAAGACGAAAAAAGAGCCAGCTAGCATCAGGTTCAGCGTAAGTCCACTGCGTTGGTAAATTAGCCACGAGCCCAGCGATAGGGCGATGCCGGCGGTAATGCCGAGATAGCGCCAGAATTGGCGCTCGCTCATCAGGCCGTCCTCCAGCACGTGCACACCGTACTGGTTGCGGTAGTAATTCTCCTTGTCGATACCGCGCCGTGAATCGGTATAGTCATTCAGCAGGTTATTGGTGGCGTGGGCAAACATCAGCCCGAGTACAGTGGCCAGCCACAGATTCAGTTCGAATGCCCCGGCCCGCCACGCCATCAGGCCACCCAGCGCCGCAGCGGTAAAGGTCATGAACAGCACCGAGGCCCGACAGGCGATAAGCCATTTGGCGACCGGGTCCAGGGCCTGCCACTCGCTCTGCGACAGTTTTGGCATCTGGGCCAGGGCGCGACCCCACATTCTCACGTCTATCATCAGCGTTGATGTCCTTCCATTTAAGCCCCACCGCACCCGGCGGGGCTGTGCTCTGTGAGCATGACCAAGGTTACCCCACTTGGTGCTATCGCGGCGAGCCATATGCAGGCCGGCACGAGGCAATTACCCGAATTAGCCGATTCTGGATCACCGGTCACCCGGGTTTGCCGTCCACCCTTGCCCTGGTGAGGATCGGGAGGTAGCGGTAGAGGAAGCAGCCAAAGGCGAAAATCCATAGCAGGGCAGAAATACGCCAGGACCAGGGGGTCAGGTTCGCGCTTAGCAGGGGCAGCAGCGCCCTGACGACCGCGGCTGCAGCCAGCAGTGCGAATGCCCACGCCAGGTAAACCGGTACATCGAGAGGGTGGCCTGTGTGGCCCAGGGAGACGCGGGACATCATGGAGAGGATCATTCCGCCGATGGTGCCGATTGCGAGCAGGTGAATGATGCTCCGGGTGGCGACCGGATCCGTGCCGGCCAGTCCCAGCCCCAGCATGGCCAGCGGAATGCACAGATAGGCCAGATGCATGGACCACAGCAGCGGCACTCGCCGGGTCTTCCACCCCTGCCAACGCGCCAGCCGGTACAGGTGCACGAAGCCGGCGGCGATGCAGAACAGCCGCAGCCACGCCCCGCCTTGTTGTGCTTGAGGCAGGGTCATGGCCAGCCCGACCATGGCGGCGCTGCCGATGGCGATTGCCTCGAACCAGGCCGGCAGGGGAGCGATCTGCAATCCCAGCCGGTTGGCGGTGAAAAGGGGGATTACCCTGCCGCCAATAATCACCACCAGGGTCGCTACCATCCACACTGCGCCGAAGTGCAGGCGGCTGGCCAGGACAGGGTCGTTTGCATGCAGGTAACTGGCCGAGTCAAGCAGTGCCAGCAACAACAGCACCGGCAGGAACAGCATGTTGCGCCACTGGCGTCGCGCCCATACCCGCTGCCCCAGTTCGAACATGATACCGGAGATAAAGAGCATTTCGGCAAGCCAGGCCGCCAACGCCCAGGCGGGTGCCAGCCAGAGCACGGCGCGGGCCAGCCCCCACAGCCCGAACAGCAGCTGGAGGCGCCACCCCCGGGTGCCCTGGATACCGGTCCAGGTTGCGACCGCGGTCAGCAGGAAACCGGCGACAACCGGCATGGCGAAACCGAATACCATCTCGTGAGCGTGCCACCAGGTCGGCGGCAAGCCGCTGTGCCAGCTCGCCGGCCACAAGATCCACAGTAACCAGCGGCCCATGGCCATCACAGCAAAAGCGGCTGCCGCCAGGAAGCCGAAGCGAAACGCGAGGCGCCAGAGCGGCCGTACAGCATCCGGACAAGGTGCGGTCACGGGGACCCCGTCAACCTTCGGTTGAGGTCCTTGCGCAGGCGAGGAATCACGGC
>JAOUDU010000332.1 GCA_029859085.1 Gammaproteobacteria bacterium
TTCTTCCTGGCTATTGTCGATCCCGGGGAGCACCGGTGCTTCGGTCATCCGCAGTGCATCGAAATCCAGGTACTTCCAGTCACCGGAATGGCAGGCCGAGTTTGAACAGTGGCTCTTGTCCCTGCGCCCGTAATTGACGTCGCCGTGGCAGTCGGCGCAGGACTCCTCCGCCAGGTCCATATGCTTGGCCATGAAAGCGGGGTCCCGGTGGCTCGGGGGTGTGCGCATATCGAGAATATCGGTGATATAGGCCGGTATACGATCACGTGTGGTAACCAGGGGGATACTGTGACAGGTCGTGCAGTTCACGGGGATCGGTGTGCCCTCAGCCGTCTGCAACCGTCCGTTGTGGCAGCGGAAACACCCGGGCCCTTCCTTGTGGCCGGTATGGTCCGGGAAAGACGCCCAGGTGACGTCGTCGGACTCGAGGAAGCGACTGCGGACTTTCAGGTCGACCAGGCGGTCCTCGCCCGCTATCAGGTACTCATGGAGGTCGGCTACACCCTTGATCTTCAGGTCAGGGTATTCTTTCAGATAGTCATCGGCCGCCTGTTGCACCAGGGTCCTGGCCTCCTCCTCGGTAGTGAAATCCTGCGCGAGCAGATTAGTCATGTGCTTCTTGATATAGGGCAGGTTGCGATTGAGTCTGCCATCGGCAAGCGCGGCATCGATGACGCTATCGGGATTCGGGAAGGGGTGCCCGACGCGATTGTGGCATGTGGCACAGTCCATGGTCTTGATGTCGCCCGACTCGACCGCCGCGTTATGACCCTGTGAGTTCTCCCGTACATCCTCGTAAACCCGTTTGCTGCCATCGGGCAGGGTGGCTTCTACCCATTTTATATTGAGGCCCTGCGGGTCGTCGGAGCGATAACGCACGTTGCCACTGGCGTGCCAGTTCAGGCCGAGGCTTTCCTCCTTGCCGAAATTGCGGCCCGCCAATCGCATGATCAGGGTGATTTTGGTCTCCGTGTTATTCCTGTCATTGGCATAATGCCTGATGACGCGCAGGGTGTTGTTGAGGTGTGTCGTCTGCGGGTGACAGCTCTCGCAGGCCCTGGCGCTCTGCAGTGACTTCGAATGTGTCGGCCTTTCATAGCCGACCAGCAGGGACCAGGCATGCGCCATATGCCCGGATTTTTCCACCAGGGAGTCGAAGAACTTGGTGCGCCCTATATGGCATTCCACGCATTGGACATTGGCGTGCTGGGAGAGCTGGTGGGCTACCGGCTCCTGGGGGTGTACCTGGTGGCAGGCATTGGTACAGAAGTCGTCGCTGTTGGAGTATTCCCACCCAGCCACGCTCAGTGCCCCGACAATGATAAAGCCAATGCCGAACAACAGCAGACCAATTAGAATATTGCGCCTGGTAAATATCGACACTATGCTGGCTCCGAAAGCGGGGTAGATTTCATTAGTTGGATGAATCGGGACCGGTGTGTAGTGCCGGTACGGCGGTTTCTGCGTGCCTCAGCGACGGGATCGCGCGCAACCATTGGGGATCATAGACCACGGGTCTGCAAAATTCCAGCCAGAGGAGGAACCAGTTTTTTTGATAAAAAATTGATTTAGTGCAAGATTGTCGATGCGGTCTCGATGCAATAATGACCCGCGCTGTCTTTAACCTCAACCAATGAGTGGAGGTTCCAAAATGTCGAAAGCAATAAAAATAACGCGGATTCTGATTGCCGCAACGCTTTTTGTTTTGCCCGTATTCGCCGTCCAGGCAGAAGATGATTTCAAGGCATGTGTCCGCTGTCATGGCCCGGAAGGGAACAGTGACAACCCGGATGTGCCTTCCATCTCAGGTCTGAGCGCCAGATACATGGAGGCATCGCAACGCGCCTACCATGATGGCAAGCGCGAGTGTGGCACCTCGAAGATGAAATGCAGAATGGCCGCCAAATGGACCGACGAAGAGATGGCAGGCTCCGCCGCCCATTTTGCCCAATTCAAGCGGGTCGCGCCGGAGCAGGTGTTCGACAGTGCGCTGGCTGAAAAGGGGAAGGCCATTCACGAGGAGCATTGTGCCAGCTGTCACTCGGCGCAGGCTGAGGCGGACCCTGAATTGCAGCCTGCCGGGAAACTCGATGGCCAGTGGCGGGAATATCTGGAGTACGCGCTGGAGCAGTATGCCGGCGGCGGTCGTCAGCAGCCCGACAAGATGCGCGTTGCCCTGGAAACACTTAGCGAGGACCAGAAGGACGAATTGCTGAATTACTACGCAAGCGGCCGGTAAGTCCTGCCCCGCGGGGAAGGAGAGCTACGTGCGTTGGCTTTTCGCCAGTGCTCCGGCAGGTAAGGCAGAACGGATCGGGCTTTTCCTCAAACTAGAGGCGGGGGTCGTTGCGTTCTTTATCGTGGTGGCGTCCCTGTTGTCTTCCCTAAGAGTTGGGGCGGCTACTGATGATCAGCGAGCTGCACGCCATCCGGCGCCAGTCCCCTTCACGGTAGGCGCGCGTTTGGAAAAGCTGTATTTCTACCCTTGTGCCGACTGTCACGCTTATATGGATCCCGACGACAACTTGCGCGAGTTGGATGTCGAAAAGGGCCATCCGTCGAAACTGGAGCATGGCGGTGGCCTGATATGGTGCTTTTCATGCCACGACTCCCCCGACTATGGCAAGCTTCGGAACCTGCTGGCGGAACCGATCGATTTCGATAGCGGGTACCAGGTCTGCGGCGGCTGCCACTCGCAGAAATACCTTGACTGGACCCATGGTGCCCATGGCAAGCGGGTCGCGAACTGGCACGGTGATCGCAGGCTTTACAGCTGCATGGAGTGCCACAACCCGCACCAACCGGCCATTTTACCCCGGGCCCCGGAACCGCCCCCGCCGATCCGGGCGGGGCTGAATCCCATGGCGCCTGGCAAGGCAGATGAAGTGCGTCGGAGCCGACCGGAATGGGAGCAGATCAATGACCGATGACAGGAGCGAGGAGCCCGGCTCCGAATTGCAGGGGACCCGGCGCAGTTTTCTCAAGAACTTCGGCATTGGCACCGCGGGGGCCGTTGCCGCGGCTATTCCGACGGCCACTCCCGCGTGGGGCGGCTTGACCTTCAGGGAGGCCTTCGACGACTTTTTTCGCAAGCACTACAAGAAAATGTCGCCGGAGGAAATACAGGCAATGCTCAACCGGGTTGAAGGCAGGGCGAAGCGCAGGTTCGGCGTAGATATCAGCTGCAAGAATACACCCGCCCAGGAGGGCGTGGTTTTCGGATATGCAATCAACCTGGGTGTTTGCCAGGGCTATCGCGACTGCGTCAGTGCCTGTATCAAGGAAAATAACCAGGGACGTGACTCCCAGGTTCAGTATATCCGTGTCCTGGAAATGGATCGCGGCAGCGTCAATCTGGAACATTCGGAACATTACTATGATCCTGCGACGGTGCCCCAGGAGGGAAAATATTACCTGCCCGTGCAGTGTATGCAGTGTGACGACCCGCCCTGCGTGAAGGCCTGCCCGGTAGAAGCCACCTGGATGGAACCGGACGGAATTGTTGTCATCGACTACGACTGGTGTATTGGCTGTCGATACTGCATGACAGCCTGTCCCTACTGGGCCAGGCATTTTAACTGGACCGAGCCCGAATTGCCGGTGGAGGAGTTGAATACCAATACGCACTACCTCGGCAACAGGCCGAGGCCACGCGGGGTGGTGGAGAAATGCCATTTTTGCGTGCAGCGCACCAGGGAGAACCGTCAGCCGGCCTGCATGGAGGCCTGTCCCACGGGAGCCAGGGTATTCGGCAATCTGCTTGATCCGGACAGTGAAATTCGCTATGTCCTGGAAAACAAGACCGTATTCCGGCTGAAGGAAGACCTGGGCACGGAGCCGAAGTTTTGGTATTACACAGACTGAGTGCCGGCCCATGATCAAGTTTCTATTTGACGCATTTCGCGCGATGTTCAGTGGATCACGAAGTTACTGGATCTGGCTGCTGTTCCTTTGCGCGATTATTTTTATTGGCGGCCTCAACTACGTCCAGCAGTTGCAAACCGGCTTGGTGGTCACCGGCATGAGTGACCAGGTTTCCTGGGGTTTCTATATATCGAATTTTGCCTTCCTCGTAGGCATAGCTGCCGCCGCGGTGCTGCTGGTCATACCCGCCTATATTTTCGAGCGCAAGGACGTGAAGGGTGTGGTGCTGATGGGCGAGGGAATTGCTGTTGCGGCAGTGGTCATGGCAATGCTGTTTGTGCTCGTGGATCTCGGTCGTCCTGAGCGTGTATGGCACATGATTCCGGTGCTTGGCCGTTTCAACTTTCCGCTATCACTGCTGGCGTGGGATGTCGTGGTGCTGTCAGGTTACCTAGTGCTGAATCTGGCGATACCTTTTTATATCCTCTATAGCAAGTACCGTGGCGGAGAACCGGATCTGCGAT
>JAOUDU010000635.1 GCA_029859085.1 Gammaproteobacteria bacterium
CCTGGTGAACCGGCAGAGCTGGTCGGGGTGCTGAAGCAGGCGCTGGCACACGGTGGCGTCGCCGCCCTGCTCATCGCCCTGCTGGCCAGCGCGGCGTCCCTGCCCGCCGGCGGCGTCGCCGGCTCTGTCGCCGTCGCCTGGGCGTTCCTGACGGGTCTTGCGCTCAGCCACATCATCCACGAGTGGTGCCACTTTTTCGGGGCCCGCCTCGCGGGCTCCACGCTCAGCCTGAAGCCGGCCGTACACCCCCTGTTCTTCGATTTCGACTTCGCGAAAAATACGCCCGGGCAATTCCTGTGCCTCAGTATCGGCGGGCTGCTGGGCAACATTGTCCTGCTGTCTGTCGCGCTGGTCCTTGCCGGGCCGCAGTCCCCGGTGATGACGGGATTCCTGGCCGCCGTGGCGGGCCAGTTCGTGTTCGTGCTGATGCTGGAATTGCCGGTCTCGCTGGGCGTCATGGCCGGCAGGGATCCGCTGCAATCACTGGAGCAGCACTTCGGCCAGGGCGGCCCGCTGTTCCTGCGCGCGGGCATCGGCGGCGTGGCGACCGCCACGCTGGTGTTCCTGCTCTATTGAGCGGAGAGAAACCAGGCCTGCGCACCTGCATGGTGCGCGTCGGCACCAACTTGGCCCGCCAAACACGCATTAATGCGTAAATAACCCCTCAATTTGTCCTCCCGGATCTGGCCCGGTATTTGCATTGCACAGATCTGAAGCAATCTTCCTGTCACGGGAGCAACCGTGGCGGGCGTCGAACCGGTTACATTTCATTTGAGGCAAATGTTATGACAGTTGAGGCAGTAGTTCAGTTTCTCGAGGCAACCTCACAGGACACATCCCTGCGGGAGGGTCTCGCGGGCGTCATGGGGGTTGGGGACGGGAATGTCAGTTCCGCCCAGGAGTTGGACGCGGAGGAAGCCCAGGCATTGCTGGGCCACAGGAGCGCCCTGGTTGCGACCTTTGCCGAACAAAACGGCTACGCGTTCACCGTGGCCGAGCTGAATGTGGTTATTGGTGTCTACCAGCGCTACAAGGCCGGGGAGATCTCGCAAATCGCATTCTCGATGGCCCTGGGCCTCGACAGTGGATCCGTGCCGAAAACGGGCCAGCTGGAGAACATCGGCCACTCCGTCGGGCTGGTTTACCGCGGTATCAAACATACAGTGGACAAGGATGCGGGCAGCTCACACCAGGTCCTGGATTTTATGAAAAAGACCGCCGAGGACCCCGCATTCCGCGAAGAGCTGAAGACGATCCTGAACGCCGGCGACGGGGATATCAGTGACTTCAGCCAACTCGACGCCGATGAGCTGGAGGCATTGAGAAGCGGGCGGGGGGCGCTGGTGGCCGAATTTGCCGCCAGGCACGGTTTCCTGTTCACCCTGTCGGACCTGCTTGCCGTTACCGATGCGTTCCAGCGGGTGCAGTCGAAACAGATCAGCGGCGACGATTTCGCCAGGTTCCTCGACCTGGACGTCAAATCGAAGGACTTTTTCCCGTTCATAGAAAACGTCGTCTCCATGACCTACAAGGGGGTGAATTATTCCGCCCCGGTGGCCTCGAAGTCGAAAGACAACACCCTCCCGGTTATCCGGTTCATGGAGCGTTCCGGCAGTGACCCGGCTCTGCGCAAGAAACTGATGGCGGTCCTGGGAGGGGACGGGGATATCAGCAACCCGACCCAGCTCGATGCGGAGGAGGCCCAGGCACTCAGCGGCGATAGCAGCAATCAGGTGGTCCGGCTGGGCGCTGAGTACGGGTACCGTTTTACGGCATCTGACCTGGGAGCCGTTGTCGGCGCATTCCAGATGGTTGGCAAGGGCCAGCTTCCCCTGGAGAGCTGCGCCCGAATCCTGGGACTGGGCAAGTCTGACAGCGCTATCGCCAGCGTGAAAAAGACGGCGGGCCTGGTATACCGGGGCGTACGGACCTAGCACAGCTGCAACCCGGCCCTGAACCGGACGCAACGGGGTAGTTCAGATTCAGCCTGAACTACCCCTGCATGTAACGCGCACGTCCGGCCAAAACGGTTCAGCAAACTCGACCATCCCGCCCCAACTGAGGGATACCCGACCGCGGAACCCGCGAACTCCCTCCTGAAGTGCGCATCGCACTTGCCAGCAACCCCTCTATTGAAGCACTCTAGCTGCGGCGACGGCCAGCACAGAGCCGCGCCTGAATAAAAATAACGAGGTGATGCGATGACCGGTACTAACTACAACCGCAAACTACTCCTGTCCACGCTCGTTGCGGCCGTGGGCTTCACCGGGGAAATACCGCTGGTGCTGGCGCAGGGCGGTGGTGTACTGGAAGAGGTGATCGTGACCGCCCGCAAGCGCGAGGAGAGCCTGCAGGAGACGCCGGTGGCGGTCACTGCCCTCAACTCCGATGCGCTGCGTGACGCGGGCGTGCGCAACCTGGCCCAGTTGAACCAGATCGCGCCAAACATCGAGGTTTCCTCCGCCAATGGCACCGCGCCC
>JAOUDU010000636.1 GCA_029859085.1 Gammaproteobacteria bacterium
CTCGGCGACGGCCGCGCTGTACTGGGACTGGTCGATGTAGCCGAGTTCGCGCATGCGGCCGAGAATCCAGTCGCGGCGCTGCTTGCCGGCCACCGGACCGCTGATCGGGTTGTTGCGGGAGGGCGCCTTGGGAATGCCAGCCAGCATCGCAAACTGGGCGAGGTCGAGTTCGCGGATGCTCTTGCCGTAATAGACCTGTGCCGCGGCTTCGAAGCCGTAGGCGCGGTGCCCGAGGAATACCCTGTTGAAATACAGTTCGAAAATCTCGCGCTTGTCCAGCGCCCGCTCGATCTCAATGGCCAGCAGGATCTCGTTGAATTTGCGCATGAACGTGCGTTCAAGGCTCAGGAAGTAGTTCCTGGCAACCTGCATGGTCAGGGTGCTGCCACCCGAACCCTTCTCGCCCGTCAGCACCAGCTCCGAGACGGCCCGCAGCAGGCCGGCCATATCTATCCCGGAGTGGCGGAAGAAATTGGCGTCCTCGGCGGCGAGCAGGGCCTGGACAAATTGCGGCGGGATGTCTTCAAACGAGAGAGGTGTACGTTTTTGTTCGCCAAACTGCCCGATCAGCTGGCCGTCCCGGGTATAGACCCGCATCGGGGTCTGGAGTTTCACGTCCCTGAGGGTCGCAACGTCGGGCAAGTTCGGGCTCAGGTATAAATAGACCCCGGCGAACAGCCATAAAGATCCAAAAAGTCCAAATAATGTGAGGCGTAGGAGCGCTCTTAGGATTTTCATTTATCCCTTTGCAAACAGTGGCTTGTATTAGTTCTACCGAGAGAATTACCCGTGCGTTTGGTAATTATATGCTTTTTTTCAGTTTGGATATATTTTGGACTGTGTTATATCTACCAATTAATGTAGCTACACATAAAAATATCCTAAGTTAGTGATACTGATAGGGAAAAGACGTGTTCGGGCGAATGGGGAAAAGAAAAGTAACGCCGGTTCTCGGGCTGGACGTGAGTTCAACGACCGTCAAGCTGCTGGAACTGAGCTATTCGGGGGACCGTTACCGCGTGGAAAGTTACGCGGTGAGTTCGCTGCCGCAGGACGCGGTAATCGAGAAGAACGTCAATGACGTGGATGGCGTGGCCAACGCTATCCGCAGCGTCGTGGCCCAGTCCAGGACCAAGCTCAAGACGGTTGCCGCGGCGGTGGCCGGCTCGTCGGTCATTACCAAGCTGATTGACATGCCGCAGGGCCTCAGCGAAGACGAGATGGAAACCCAGCTCACGCTCGAGGCCGACCAGTATATTCCCTACCCGCTGGAAGAAGTCTCCATCGACTTCGAGGTGCAGGGCCCCTCCCCGGAGCGCGACAATATGGTCGAGGTGCTGCTGGCGGCATGCCGCCGGGAGACAATCGACAGCCGGGTGGAGGCAATCGAAAGCGCCGAACTCGTGCCGCGGATCATGGATGTCGAGGCGTACGCGATGGAGCGGGCATTTTCCCTGATCCGTCACCAGCTGGACCTCGAAGAGGAGAGCACCGTTGCGGTAGTGGATATCGGCGCAACGATGACAACCCTGAGCGTACTCAACAACGGACAGACCATTTATACCCGGGAGCAGTTGTTCGGCGGCAAACAGCTGACCGATGAAATCATGCGCCGTTACGGACTGCCATTGGAAGAGGCGGGCCTCGCCAAGAAGCAGGGCGGGCTGCCCGACGATTACGATTCCGAGGTGCTGGAGCCTTTCAAGGACGCGGTGGTGCAGCAGGTAGCCCGTTCGCTGCAGTTCTTTTTCTCATCCAGCCAATACAACGACGTCGACTACATCATTCTTGCCGGCGGTGTGGCCTCGATGGAGGGGCTGGCCGATCTGGTACAGGAAAAACTGGGTACCCCGGCGACGGTGGCGAATCCCTTCGCCAATATGTCGGTATCACCCAAGGTCAATGCCGTGGCCCTGAGCAGCGATGCGCCGGCGATGATGATCGCCTGTGGCCTGGCCTTACGGAGCTTTAACTAATGGCGCAGATTAACCTACTGCCATGGCGTGAAGAGCGGCGGCAGGAGCTCAAGAAGGACTTTCTGGTCACCGTGGGACTGGTGCTGGTTCTCGGGTTTGGCCTGGTGGTGCTGGGCGACCGTATCGTCGAGGGCCAGATCCAGCACCAGAATGCCCGCAACCAGTACCTGGAAGATAATATAAAGGTGTTGGACGAGCAGGTGGCGGAGATCCGGGAATTGCAGAAGAAGCGCAACCAGCTGCTGGACCGGATGCGCGTGATCCAGGAGTTGCAGGGCAACAGGCCTATCATCGTGCGAGTGCTGGACCAGCTGGTACGCACGGTGCCCGACGGCGTGTTCTACACAAGCCTGCAAACCAAGGACAAGACCATCTCGATCAAGGGTGTAGCTGAGTCCAATAACCGGGTTTCCAGCCTGATGCGCCGCCTCGATGCGTCCGATTGGCTGGCCAACCCCAACCTGGATGCGGTAAGGGCGGCCCCGGAGTACGGGGACCAGGCA
>JAOUDU010000637.1 GCA_029859085.1 Gammaproteobacteria bacterium
TTACTGGCCATGTTCGCGGTATGCACTACGCTGCTCATTGCCGGCACCTACCTGTCCACCCGGGAGAGAATCAGCGAGCAGAAGCGCATCGCCGAGGAGAAGGCGCTGCTGGAAATCGTGCC
Source organism: Gammaproteobacteria bacterium (assembly GCA_029859085.1). Lineage (GTDB taxonomy): Bacteria > Pseudomonadota > Gammaproteobacteria > Pseudomonadales > Halieaceae > JARRPM01. Next base: position 123 of record JAOUDU010000637.1, read on the forward strand.
CCGGGAGCGCCACGATAATTCCATGCTGGATGACGTGATCACAGTCGGCCCGGAGGCCGCGGGGCTCGACCTCACCGAGAGCAAGCGCATCTATCTCGCCCGCAAGGGCGGCGAGGTGGTAGCCGCAATCATCCCGGCCAGGGCTCCCGACGGCTATACCGGGGACATAGACCTCATCGTCGGCGTCAACGCCGATGGCAGTATCGCCGGGGTGCGCGCCCTGAGCCACAAGGAAACCCCCGGTTTGGGCGATAAAGTAGACATCAAGAAATCGGACTGGGTATTGGGCTTTAACGGGCGGTCACTGCACAACCCGGAACTGCCGGGCTGGGCGGTAAAGAAAGACAAGGGCGTATTCGACCAGTTTACCGGCGCCACGATTACCCCCAGGGCGGTTGTCGCCGCCACCCTGCGCGCCTTACAGTACGCGGATGCGAACAGTAAAATACTGTTCGCTCGCCGGGGGGAAACTCCCCCGACAGGAGAGCAATGATGTCGGATGTCAGCTACAAGGAGCTATCGCTCAACGGCCTGTGGAAAAACAACCCGGCCATCGTCCAGCTGCTGGGCCTGTGCCCGCTGCTGGCGGTCACCGGCAGCGTGGTCAATGCCACGGGGCTGGCCGCAGCCACCACCCTGGTGCTGGTATGCTCCAATACCGCGGTGTCCCTGATCCGCAATATCGTCTCTGATGCGATCCGCCTGCCGGCTTTCGTGATGATCATCGCCGCCGCGGTGACCTGTATCGAACTGCTGATGCAGGCTTTCGCCTATGAACTGTACGAAATCCTCGGGATTTTCCTGCCCCTGATCACCACCAACTGCGTGATACTGGGGCGGGCCGATGGCTTTGCCAGCCGCCACAGCCTGGCGCCGGCCGCCTATGACGGGCTGATCATGGGGACAGGTTTCGGGCTGGTGCTGGTGCTACTGGGCGCCCTGCGGGAGTTGCTGGGCACCGGCGCGTTATTCGCCAATATGGATCTGCTGTTCGGTCCCGCCGCGGCCAACTGGAAAATCACCGTGATCAATGACTACCCCAATTTCCTGCTGGCGATCCTGCCCCCCGGGGCCTTCATTTTCACCGGCCTGATTATCGCCCTCAAGAACCTGGTGGACGCCAACATCAAGAAACGCCAGGCCGCCCTCAGGGCACGCCCGGTCAAAGGCGCCAAAAGGGTGCGCGTCACCGGCAATATCTCCTAGGGCACCTCATGCACTGTCCTGCGCGGACACCGGCAACAGGGTATCGAGCAGCTCATCCACCGCCGCGTCGTCCATGCCACCGTTTTCCTCCTCGCAGCTGTAGGTAATGAACAACAGCATGGCGCCGCGCATGACATACCACTCGCGGATAGCGGCGCCCTCCTCCACAAACTGGCTGACCACGCCTTCGAAATCCCCCAGGGTCACCCGGCGCCAGTCCTGCGCCAGCTCCGACCCGGCGCGGGCCATTTCCCCGACTTCCGCCAGATCGAACTCCCCTTTCTCCTTGTGCAGGGTGGATATCTCAATACAGCCGACACCATCGCGGTCGCCCACCAGGATGCTCTCATCCTCGCTGTCCGCCCACCACTCGGGTGGGAGGGCCATGGTCCACCACTCGGTTTCCAGTACATTCATCTGAGTACCTCCTGCTCGGTCACCCGCCCGGCCAACTGCCGGGACATCAACAGCGCATCTTCCCTGCCCACGGCAGTGGGGTAATAATTCCTGCGCACGCCATCAAGCCGGAAACCCAGCTTCTCGTAAAGCGTGCGGGCCGCCACATTCGAAGCGCGCACTTCGAGGTAGCAGCGGGCAGCGCCCTCCCCCCCGGCCGCGGCGAGCACAGCCGCCAGCAATACCTGCCCCAGGCCACCGCGCTGCCGGGAGGGGTGCACCGCGATATTGTGGATGCAGGCCTCGTCCAGGACCCGGGAATAAACCGCAAAGCCCTGCAACCTGCCACCATCGTAAACGACCAGGGCCCTCTCCGCGCTAGCGGGATCGACCGCACAGGCAGCGGCGAACTGGCCCTCGGTCCAGGGACTGGGATTTACGAGGCTATCCAGCGATGCCAGCGCACCGGCATCCGCGGGCTCCCCGGGCCGCACCGCGCCCGCCTCCGGGTCGCGGCTCACGGCGACCGCAGCAGCGACATCAAGTCCCGCCAGGCCTGTTTCTTGACCAGGGGGTTGCGCAGCATTTCTGCGGTGCCGGCCGTTCGCGCCAGCCGGGCGCAGTCCAACTGCGCCAGTGGCACTCTCGCCTCGCATCTGGACCCGAGCAATACCAGGCCGTTACAGCCCGGCTGTTCCAGCTTGCGCCGGATAAAGGCCGCCAGGCTCGCGCGGGCGGCGTCCTCCCCCTGGTC
>JAOUDU010000638.1 GCA_029859085.1 Gammaproteobacteria bacterium
CCGCTTCGCGCAGGGCGGCCAGTTCGTCGGCGTAGAACAGTTCCGCCGGCAGCCGCTGGGCGGCTTTGCTGGAAAGCGCCATCTAGCAGCCCCCCCTCTTTTCCGGCGCCATGCGATCCGAGGGCAGGATGCGCGGCACCTCTGCCAGCGGGATAAGCCCGGTGATCACGTGGTTCAGCGCGCTGTCGCGCATGGTGGTCAGCCCGGAATCCAGCGCGATGGAGCGCAGTCGCGCCACCGGGTATTGCAGCGAGATAGCGGTGCGGATTTCCGTATTGACCTGCATATACTCGACCACGGCCACCCGGCCGTGGGTGCCGCGCCCGTGGCAGGCCTCGCAGCCCTGGCCGGTATAGCAGCGAAAACTGTCGGGTATGCCCTCGGGAAACAGCTCCTCGAGAATGACGGGGTCCGGTTCCGCCTCGGTTTTACAGTCGGGGCAGATGCGCTTGGCGAGCTTCTGGGCGATCACCCCCATCAGCTCACTGGCGATGGAATTGGGGTGGACCTTGAGGTCGTACAGTCGCTGCAGCGCGTCCACCGCATCGTTGCTGTGCAGTGTGGACAGCACCACATGCCCGGTCTGGGAGGCGCGAATGGCCTCCAGCGCGGTTTCCTGGTCGCGGATTTCGCCCACCAGGATCACATCCGGGTCCAGTCGCACAAAAGAGCGCATACCGTCGGCGAAGTTGAAGCCGATATCCGGGCGGGTCCAGGTCTGCTGGATATTGTTCATCGAGTACTCGATCGGGTCCTCGATCGTGAGCACCTTGCGCCGGCCGTCCTTGGCCAGTTCCGACAGGCCGGCGTACAGGGTGGTCGATTTGCCCGAGCCGGTGGGACCCACCACCAGCACCAGGCCGGAGGGGTTGTCGAGCAGGCGCCGGTAGTGCCGCATCACGGTCTGGTCCATGCCCAGGTCCTCGATCGCGACGATATTGCCCGACTGGGGCAGCAGCCGTATCACCACCGCCTCGCCGTGCAGGGAGGGCTGGATCTGGACGCGCAGGTCGTAACTCACCCCGCCCGCGGTGAGCTGGGAGCGGCCGCCCTGGGGCAGTCGCTTCTCGGCGATATCCATGTCCGCGCGAATCTTGATGACGTTGACCAGGCCCCGGGTATCTTTCGGGGAAGGGGAGTAGTGAGTCACGTCGTGCAGGTCGCCGTCCACCCGCAGGCGAATCCGGGTGTGTGCCTTGTACTGCTCGATATGCAGGTCGCTGGCGCCCTCGCTGACCGCCTCCAGCAGGAGGGCGTCACACAGCGTGATCAGGTGGGCTTCGATATGATTGTTGGCGGGGTCGAGCAGGTCCTCGGCGGTTTCGATACCGGCGGACTTTTCCTTTCCCGGCGCCAGCCGGGACTGCCGGCTGTCCCCCTGCAGGGACAACTCCAGGGTGGCCCACAACCGCTTGAAGTCGCCGGGAGTGACCAGTACCTTGTTCACCTGGTCGCAGGCGTGCATGTGGAGAATGTCCGCCACTGAACTGTCCGGGTCGTCTGTGGCGACCCGCAGGATGTTGTCTTCCAGCCGTATCGGTATCAGGTGGTGACTGTCGAGAAAGCTGCGGGAAAAACTCTCCATCAACTCGGGCTGAACTTCAGTCAGCAGTTCATCGACCCCGGCGAACTGCATGCCGCTCTCCTGCGCCAGCCGGTGATAGAGGGTCGTATCTTCGAGGTTCAGCTTTTCCCGCAGGATCTTTATCACCGGCAGTTTTTTCTGGCGGGCGGTCCTGCGCGCTTCCGACAGCATCACCTGGTCGACCACGCCCATGTCCAGCAGGGTCATGCCCGAGTCCCGGGAGAAGTCGACCAGTGCCAGTTCGGTACGCAGCACCGCACCCAGTTCGGAGATCTCGTACCGGGCGAGGATATGGGTTTTGTTGTCGCTTTCCTCCAGCGCAATCAGGAAGCCGTCCGGGGTCAGCTGTTTCAGCAGCTCGCCCTTGTCCTCAACCCGGGGCGTCGAGACGAGTATGCGGTCGAAAGGGCCGAGATCGGGCGCTCCCAGCGCGCCGTCCGCCACCCGCAAAACGAGGTTCGCCAGCTCCAGTTCGTTGAACCTGCCCTGGGCCGAGCGCGCCACGGCGGGGTTGATTTCGATGGTGACGACCTGTTCTGCCAGCCTGGACAGCAGTGCCGCCAGGTAACCTGCCCCGGTGCCCACCTGGAGGATGTGATGCTGCGCCCGGACGTCGGCGCGACACAGGATATCCGATACCGCCTGCTTGGGCGGGATGCTCCGACCCAGGACCAGGCTCGAGTCCTTCATTTCTATGAAATGATCCCGGGGCAGGGTGCGTATGGCATTCTTTATGCGTTGGTTATCGGCTGTCTCGCCCTGGCGCATGCGACCTTATCCCTGCTGGTCATTATCGGAGTGCAGGACGGCAGTATAGGGGTTACCCCGGACCCCCATGCTTTGCGCCAGATCAACAAAACCCGGGGAATGGTGGCTGCAGTGTTAACTGGT
>JAOUDU010000639.1 GCA_029859085.1 Gammaproteobacteria bacterium
TGGACGTCTGGTCACTGGACGTCTGGTCGCCGGACTTCTGGTCTTTGAAACCCTGATTTTTCGAACCAGCATAAGCGCCGCCGGCACCCATCAGCAGGGCTACGGATAAGGCCAGAGATAACATCCCATTGTTATTCACAGTAAAATTCCCTAATGACTGGTCAGAAAAGCACTACGCAATATCATACTCGATCTGAGCTGGAGTCCGCTATTCAGCTGGATATCATGCAAGATCCACTTCGCCTGTAAATGTGCAAATATCTTGCCACAAATAGAATTTGCACAGCCGGGAACACACAAGTAATTTCACATATCGGCAAAATATACTCGCAGGGTCGGCAAAAAATCTCGCGATCCGGAGGCAGGGGGCAGACGGTTAAATTTCTGGTGGTTCTGATGCGATTTTTGATCGCGCGTCGGGGGAGACCGTTCTTGTGAACTCCCTCGACAGGTTGTTCCCACGGTTTGTGAGTACTGCGTCACACTTCCAGAGCTATTCTGTTTGAAAACAACCTGTTATCTGCCCTCTTGCGTTGTAAGAATCGCCGACTACCCGCTGAAATCAGCACTGGCTCAGTAGGCACGTTCATGAGGCACCTGTCCCCGGGACCGGCCACCATCGTCATGCTACTGTCGACACGTGTGGGTGGCCAGAGCTGGATGCGGCGTACCCACGCAACGCTCCGCACGTACAGGGCCGGCTGGAACTTACGGTAGCCCGGGGGCCAGGACATGAGCAATTCCAACAGACCGGGCATCCGGCTGAGTATTCTCGACAAGCTCAAGCGTTATCGTGTTCTGCGGCGGACAGCTGTCTTTTTCGACCGCGCACTTCTTGCCCGGCGCGTCGCGTGATTCGGATGTTCACTGGACAGCTCGTCAAGGAATTGGGCGGGGTCCTCGACAAGACCCTCGGGAGCCTCTTGCGCGCAGGAGACCGCTGCGCGCTCCTGGATTATCCCGGTTATTCTAATGTGGGAGACAGTGCCATCTGGCTCGGTCAACGTGCGTGTCTTGACCGCCTTGGCATTGTCGTGACCTACGTCTGCGATACATCGACATACTCGGAGGAACGCCTTAGGTCGAAGGTTGGAGCCGGGCCAATTCTATTTACTGGCGGGGGCAACCTGGGCGACCTGTGGCCGCGCCACCAGAAACTGAGGGAAGCCATTATCCGCGCATTCCCTGACAATAAGATAATCCAGCTGCCCCAGACTATCTGGTTCGAGAAGCAAGTGAACCTGGCCCGGGCACGAGCCGCCTTCAACAGTCATTCTGATCTGACCATCCTCGTACGGGACCAGCGGAGCAGAGACCTTGCCCAGTCTGAATTCCGGGCGACGGCCTTGCTCTGTCCCGATATGGCATTCGCGCTCGGCTCGCTGCCAAGGTCGGGCGATCCTGACCGGGATTTCCTGTGCCTGCTTCGCCAGGACATTGAGTCCATCAGCACCACTTCGGGTACCGCAGTACTCAAGTCAGAGTCTGTGGACTGGCTGACAGACCAGCCCTCCGTCCGCTTGCAGCTCAATCGCTTTCTGGTGGAACAGCAACACCGACATCCACGATGTTACAACTGGGCCGCCCCAGCCCTGGCGTCACTGCGCGCACGACTGTGGCAAGGTCTCGCGCTTGAACGGGTCCAACGGGGCTGCGCATTGCTCAGCCGCGCGAAGGTTGTGATTACCGACCGGCTGCACGGTCACATCCTGAGCCTGCTACTTGGCATCCCGCATATCGTTCTCGATAACAACTATGGAAAAATCAGCAGCTTCTATGAGACTTGGACGCAGACCAGTGAACTCGCGCACTGGGCTGAGACGCGCGCTGAAGCCGCTGCACTGGCCCGAGACCTGATCGCCAATGCCCCCGAAGACCGGGAACTCAATTAGCGCGATCCTGGCACGACAGCAAGAATCCACGCAAAGATTTCGGGCCCGACACATCGACAACAGGATCCGCAAGCAGTAACTGGCTCCCGCGATCTGGCAAGTTCGTGTCGAGGGCTTTCCAGGTGATGAGGCGCGAGACCTGCTCACGTTGCAGCTCGGCCTCGCAGACGAAAGCGGCCCAGAAACCCATCAAGAGCAGGGGGCAATCGGCCGGGGCGAGCCATGGCTCTGCCGCATGCCGGCGTTCCGAAAATCCGACGACGCGCTCAACTCCCGACGCGACTCAGCATACCCCAATAATAGGCAGCGTCGCAGAACGGCTTGATCCACGCGCGTGGATCCCCCCGCAAGCGATTGACCCTGTACATGAACTCCGCCGAAAGCGCCTTGCGAACGACCCACCTCGGCTGGCCGAATAACTTGGGGCCATGAACGGGGTCGAGCTTCTGCTTTGTCCTGCCGCTGAGTTCATAGTAGTTCCTGATGTATTCAAGAGTCTGCCGGTCCCTTGGAATGAAATGCTCGACTGACGCGTCCGGAACCCACCAGCCGACATTACCGGCATCAAGTACCGACCTT
>JAOUDU010000641.1 GCA_029859085.1 Gammaproteobacteria bacterium
GACCGCCGCGGAACGCCCGGCTGGTCTGGTCGGCCTTGTAATAGTCATAGCCCGCATAAACGCTGGCGGAAAGCGTCTCGCTGGCGACGTAGCTGGCGCTGATATTGCTGCGGTACCACTCGTCCTGGGTCAGGCCCAGGTTGCTGGCATCGTAGTTATTGTCGATCCACTGCAGGTTCAGGCCGATATTCCACTGCTCGGTCGGCAAATAGCTGAAATCCGCCTTGGTCTGCCACTGCTCCCGGTTGGCCATGTAAAACTTCATAAGCTGCGGATGGTTGATGTAGCGCTCGTTGTCCGGGGTGGCATTGATCAGTTCGGTGTCCAGCAGCGCGTAGTAGTCCTGCGCCCACTCGTAGGTATCCGCCGCGCGGTCCGCGTAGCCCACTTCCAGGCGGCTGGTGAAGTTCGACCAGGGCTGGATGCGGTAAGCCAGGGTGTACCGGTCCTGCTCGGTCTCCTCCACGGGAGCGTTTTCCCGGGTCACCTTCTCGTATTCGTAATCAAAGCTCAGCCTGCTGCGCAGGGGCAGGCGGTAACTGACCTCGAAGCCCGGGACCTCGGAGCTGTAATCGTGATTGGTGTTGTAGACCGTCGCGGCCGTGCCGGGCTGGTTGCCACCGTCGCCGCGGATATACTGGTAGCCGTCGCGGGGGGCGTTGTAATCCCGGTCGCGGTACTTGTAGTACAGCTCCGCGCTGAGTTTGGGCATCGGGTTCAACAACAGCTTGGTGTTGAAGGTGCTGCTGTCCACGTCGCCGCCGTAATCACTGCGCGGCACCGGGACGTTGACGACGAATGCGGGGTTGACGCTGTAATCCAGGAAGTCCTGGTTCTGGGAGGCCACCGCGTAGCTGCCGTCAACCTGCAACCGGATCGTCGGGGAGAAAATGTACTGGCCGGTGAAGCGCCCGCCGACCTGGTCGTTATCGGGAGCCTCGCCGAGGCCGCCGATCCCCGCGGGATAGCGCGCGCTCGGGCCATAGGAGCTGTAGGGATTCTGCCAGGTCAGCACCTCGTTCTGGTTGTCGAACTCCGAGTAGAACACCCTGCCCCCGAGGGTGAGCCTGCTGTCACTGTAGGTGAGGCCCAGGTCGAAATCGGAGGTGCGGTAATCCACCGGCTGGTTCAGCAACACGGCGTCGGCGGAGGAAGCGTCTATGTAGATGCCGCCACCGATGTCCTGGCTGCCTTGTTTCTCCTCGTAGGACAGGTTGGTGTCCACGGTCCAGTTGCGGTTCAGGCGGGTGTCCGCCTTGAGGTATACGCGCTCCCGTTTCAGCTCCTGGTCGAAGCCGTGCAGCGATTGGTTCAGGTTGGTCCAGTCGGCGGTGGTGAGGCCGCTCACCCAGTCATCCGGGAGCTTGAGGTTGGAGCCGCCACTGAACGGGGTGCGCCCCTCGTCGCTTTTCACCTGCAGCTGGGAGTCGTAGCCAGCTGTGATCGAAAACCTGCCCGGCCTGCCAAAGGTCAGTTCGCCTTCCCGGGTATCGAGTCCCAGGTTGGACACATAGCCCTTCCAGTAGTTGTTGCCGCTGTTGAAGTCCTGCCACTGGAGGTTGCCGATAGCCGTGGCACCCTCCTTGTTGAGGCCGTTGTACTGGCCGAACATGTAGTTGTCGTCGCTGGTATAGCCGGCGCCCAGCTGCACGATCAGCGGTTTGCCAGGCTGCCAGGCGGTTTTCAGCGGCGGTCGATTCTGCAGCGCGATCGGGGTGTAGGTGTCGGCCTCCTGGGCCACGACACCGCACGCAGCCAGTACCAGGCTGCTGGCGACGCTCAATTGGAGGGGAAGGCGGTTCATGCTCTTCATCGTGTCAAGCGCGCTCCCGACGGATGGTTGGATCCATGAATCTGGCTGTGACAGTTGAGACAGTTCTTACCCAGCAGGTTCTGGTTCGCGCTGCCCCCTGGCAGTCCCTCGCTGCCGTAGGGCAGGCTCGGGTGGAAAGCCGCGGCATGGCACTGCTGGCACAGGGCCGGGCCCCGGGCGGTCAGCAGCGGTTCGTTGACAGAGCCGTGAGGCTTGTGACACAGCGTGCAATCCTCCGCGGCCGGCGGGTGCTCCCACAGGAAGGGGCCGCGTTTATCCGCGTGGCAGCTGAAACAGTTGTCGTTGACTGAAACCTGCCGCAGCGCGGCGTGGCCGACGCCCCCGTGGGGGTTGTGGCAATCGGTACAGGCGGTCTTGCCCTCGGCGATCGGGTGGCGCGACGGCAGGTGCAGTTCGGATTTCACCTGGGTATGGCAGTCCAGGCAGATTTTTTCCGCTTCCTGGGTGCCCATGACGAGATCCTGCTGCTGGTGGGCGTCGTGGCAGCTGTCACAGGCCATGTTCTCCTGCTGGTGGACGCTGCCGGCCCACAGGGCGTGTTCACCGGTGTTGTGACAGGTCTGGCAACTGGCACTGCGCACCTCGGGATCAGAGGGCCACTTCGGGCCAAAACTGACGTCCGGGGGGTTT
>JAOUDU010000640.1 GCA_029859085.1 Gammaproteobacteria bacterium
CGACCAGCTGGCCGTTGCCATCAACACCGGGACCAACCTGCCCAGCGTCGCAACCCCGAATGGCCAGGCCGCCTTCCTGTTCCTGCTGACCTCCGCGCTGGCGCCGCTGATTCGACTCTCTTATGGCCGCATGGTGATAATGGCCCTGCCCTACACCATCGTGATGGGCGGTGTCGGCCTGGCCTGCGTCTCCTTTTTCATCTAGCCGCGCTCGCCCAGCTCCCGCCACAGCACCCGGCCGCCGCTGCTGGCGGCGATAGCGTCCAGCTGCGCCTCGTGGGCGGCCCTTTCCGCCGCCGTTGCCCGGATTACCGGCAGGGCCGGCCGGGCGGCGCCCAGGCGCTTGATCTGCTGGCTGCCGGGACCGCCGTCACCGCTGTTGGCGGTGGCATCTGACAGCTGGAAAGCGGTCTGGCCGCCGGTCATGGCCAGGTAGACATCCGCCAGTATTTCCGCGTCGAGCAGCGCCCCGTGAAGATCCCGCTGGGAGTTGTCGACGTGGTAGCGCTGGCACAGGGCATCCAGGTTGTTGCGCTGTCCCGGGTGCTTGGCCCGTGCCATCACCAGCGTATCCACTACCGCGCACAATTCGCTGACCGGACCGCAGGGTTGCTGCAGCCGCTGGATCTCGGCATCGAGAAAGCCCAGGTCGAAGGGCGCGTTGTGAATGATCAGTTCGGCGCCACTGATAAACTCGATAAAATCCTCCGCGACCTGGGCAAACAGCGGCTTGTCCTCGAGAAACTCGTTGGTTATGCCGTGCACCTCGATCGCGCCCTGGTCGATGTCCCGCTGGGGATTGATGTACTGGTGGTAGTGATTGCCGGTCAGGCGCCGGTTTACCAGCTCCACGCAGCCGATCTCGATGATCCGATGCCCCTGGGAGGCTTCGAGGCCGGTGGTTTCCGTGTCCAGTACGATCTGTCTCATGCACCTTTCCCGCCGTTGAGGAGTTCATCGATGCCGCGATTGGCCAGTTGATCCGCGATTTCGTTTTCGCGGTGACCGCTGTGGCCCTTGACCCAGTGCCACTGCACCTGGTGGCGCTGGTTCTGTTCATCGAGCTGCTGCCACAGGTCCACGTTCTTTACCGGCTGGCGCCCCGCGGTTTTCCAGCCCTTGAGTTTCCAGTTGGCCAGCCAGGTCTCGATGCCGTTTTTCACATACACGGAATCAGTCGTGACGGTGACAATACAGGGCTCGCGCAGGGCCTTGAGGCCCTCGATGGCGGCCTGCAATTCCATGCGGTTATTGGTGGTATGGCGCTCCGCGCCGTACAGTTCCCGCTCCACGCCCCTGAAGCGTAACAATACTCCCCAGCCACCGGGTCCGGGGTTGCCGCGACAGGCGCCGTCGGTGAACATATCGACCCGTTTCAAACTGCGTCCCCGGAGCCGCTGTGCCGGCTTGCAGTCCCCGCCCGGGTCGGCCGGTACGGGGTGGGAGCCGGCGCCGGGGCCGGCTTGGGCACCAGCCCGATCAACCGCTCCCGCCGCAGCTGCCACTGGCGCCGGGGCCGGTGCACTGCCGATACCTGCTTGATGGCATGCAGGATGTACAGGCTGCCGCCGTGGAGATTGTGACGATTGCCCCAGCTGTCCAGGCGCGCGAACCAGCGCCGCAGGGTGCCGCCACCAGCCAGGGGCAGCACGCCGAGGCGGGTGCGCCCCTGTACCTCGCAGCCCAGCAGGTGCAGCCAGTCGGTGAGGCGGTTTTCGCTGACCCGGGTATGCCTGTGCCACAATGATTTGTGGCTGATGCCGCGCAGCCTGGTGTTCAGCCCGAGCAGGCTGTGGGGGTTGAACCCGATGATCAGCAGCTGGCCCTGGGGCGTCAGCACTCGCTGGATCTCCCGCAGCACCTGGTGGGGGTTGGTGGCAAAATCGAGGGTGTGGTGAGCAATGACCACATCAATGCTGTCGCTCTCCAGCGGGAGTTCGTCCGCGAGCGCCACCAGGCTGACCTCGTCTCCGCCGCGCTCCACCGCGTAAATCCGGTGATTTATCGGGCTCTGTGTGTACAGCGCATGGCCCCGGGTATGCCCGGTTTGGAGGATGTGGTAGCCGAAAGCGGTATCCAGCAGGGCATTCACCGCCGCCCGCGTACTGCCCAGCAGGTATTGTCCGTTATCGCGGCCGTACCAGGCTTCGAGTTCTGTCAATGTATCGATGTGGCCACCCGTAGTTGCGTTCATGCCAGCCCGACGACGGTCCTTCTGCGCGGCATGCGTTTTTCGAGCCGTCATGGTACTGCATTTCAAGCGGATTTCTACGGCAGCCTCGCCGGCGCCGGCATATGACCCATTTTTTCACGCCATTACACAGGATTTGCTGGACACCCGGTGGCTTCTGGTTAGACTTTCCCGGAACATCTCGCCATCGTTGTTGTCTGTAGAGCGGGACCGGCGGGACGCGATTCGCCCCGGATTTTTAACTCGTTGCTGGCGTGGGAAAAAAATAAGAAT
>JAOUDU010000055.1 GCA_029859085.1 Gammaproteobacteria bacterium
GGTATCCAGGGTGACATTGATCTCCCGGTCGACGCCGCCCACCCGGCTGACCTGGGCAACACCCTGCTCCGTGATCAGGCGCCGGGCGATGGTGTCGTCCACCAGCCAGCTCAGTTCCAGGTCGGACAGGCCGGCGCCGGAGAGGGCATAGGTCACGATGGCCCTGGACTCCACTTCAAAGCGTTCGACGATGGGCTCTTCTATTCCCCGCGGCAGGCTGCTGCGGATGCGGTCTATGGCTGCCCGCACCTCGTCGGTGGCCTTCTGCGGGTCCTCGCCGATGTCGTACTCGACACTGGTCGATGACAGCCCCTGGGTAACGGTTGACTGCACGTGGTTGACTCCCGAGAGGTTGGAGGCGGCAGCTTCGACCTCCCTGGTAATCTGTTTCTCGACCTCGCCGGCAGCGGCGCCGGGCAGCGTGATATGGACCTGCACTATCGGGAAGGAGACGTCGGGGTAGAGCTTGATGGGCAGCGAGGTGTAGCCGGCGATTCCCGCGATAATCAGCGCGATAAAAAGCACGGACACCGGTATCGGGTTGCGGATGGACCAGGCGGAAACGCCGAGCTTCACTGCGCCTGCTCCTGTGCTGCTGCTGCCTGGCCCGGTTCCACGGGGTTCACCCGGTCACCTTCAAGCAGGGCCACGCCGCTGCCCAGGGCAACCCGGGTCCCGACCGGCGGTCCCTGCTCCAGGGCGACGAACCCGGCATCCCGGACCCCCGTTCGCACCAGCACCGGATGGGCGAGATTGTTGGCATCGATGGTAATCAGCCTTGGGCCGCTGGCCTCCCACTGCACGGCCTTTTCCTCGATCGCTGCCACGGGTTTGCCGGTGCGATTGAAGACTGCGCGGGCATAACCGCCTACCCGCAACTGCGGATGCGGCGCAAGACTCACACGGACTCTCCCCAGTTTGGTCAGCGGGTCGATGCGCGGGGAGACCAGCCTGACGGTACCCTCGGCACTGTCACCCGAGGGCAGGCTGACGGTCGCCTTGTCGTCGAGCGCAATTCCCGCCAGCTCATCCTCGGGTACTTCCGCATCAAGTTCTACCAGGCTGTCCCGGGCCAGGGTGAACATCGGCTGGCTGAGGCTCGCCACGTCCCCGGGCCGCACCATGCGCTCCAGTACAATGCCGGCAACCGGTGCGCGTACCACCAGCCTGCGCTCCTGGGAAAGGAAATCCTCGAGTTGGGCCCTGGCGACGGCAACCGCGGCCTCGGCGGTTTTTGCCTGGAACTCCCGGGCCGCGACCTGTTCGATGGACATGACGCCCCGGGCATCGAAGTTCTTGACCCGGTCCGCTTCCGCCCTCGCCTGCTCGGCCAGGGCAACGGCCTGGCTCACACCCGCTTTTGCCTGGTTGATCCTGGCCAGCAACAGGCCGGGATCAAGCCTGGCCAGTTCCTGTCCCGCGCTGACCTCGGCGCCCTCTTCGACCAGTACCTTGTCCACCTGGTAACCGCCCACTTCTGCCGTTACCGCCGCCTCCTCCCGCGGAACCAGCAGGCCAGAGGCGACGAGGGACCCGGCCATCGGGCGCTCTATGACCCGGGTAACGGTTACCGTCGGGGCATTGCCGGCGACGGTCGCGACCGCAACCGTATTTGATTTTTCCGCACACCCGACCAGCGTTAACACGGCCAGGGAAGCGGCGGCCACCAGGTGGCCGCACCGTTCACACCTGATCCCGCGGGATTTCATCAGGAGCGCTCCTCGAGTTTGGCGAGCATGTCGGCATGGCCCTCGAGCATGATCGTATAGAACTTGTCGAGATCCCGCAGGCCCTTGCGGGCCAGTGGTTTCTCGATTTTCTCCAGCGCACCGCGCACCAGCGCGACATTGGCCGCGGCCCGCTTGGCCCCCACCTGCATCATCGCGGCGTAGGGGTGTTCGCGCATCTCGAAATAGCTCTGCCGTTCGCCCGGCCGGGTCCGGGTGTGCAGCAACTCCAGGGATTCCAGCGCCTTGAGGCCCATGCTCACGCTGGCGCGACTGACCTGCAGCAGCTCCGCGATCTCAGCCGGCGCGAGCGCATCCTCGCTGACAATCAGCAGGCCCCATATCCTCCCGGTGATGCGGGTCAGGCCGCCGGACTCGGCTGCCAGGCCGAGTTGCTCGACAAAGTCACTTTCTGCCTGGGATAGCGGGCTGGGCATGGCAATGCTTCCTGTGGTGTATTCGGGGAATCTACATGATACAGCTGTTTCAGTAATAACAATAATTACAGAAAAGTGTGAATTTTAGGGCCGGCAGCCAGAGCGGTGGCCGATCGCCGCGATGTCCCGGGGGTATGGAGCGACGCGGCAGCGCTGCCTAGTGGGTCTTCAGCAAGCCCAGCTGCCACATCATGAAGATACGCTGGTCGGCCACGTCACGGATCTGCAGGTCCAGGGGCTTGCCGGCGCCGTGGCCCGCGTCCCGGTCCACCCACAGCAGGATGGGTTTCTGCTGCGGGTCGGATGCGGAATCGGCCTGCATCAGTGCCGCCATCTTGCGCGCGTGCATCGGGTGCACCCGCTTGTCGTTCTCGCCGGCGGTGAATAGCACCGCCGGGTACTTCGTGCCCGGCCGGACATTCTGGTACGGGGAGTAGGCCCGCAGGAAGCCGAATTGGCGCTCATCCTCGGCGGAGCCGTACTCCGGCACCCAGTAGCGCGCCATCAGGAAGTCCTGGTAGCGCAGCATGTCCAGCAGGGGCACCGCGGAGATCGCAGCGGCAAACAGTTCCGGGCGCTGCACCACCACCGCGCCGGTCAGCAGGCCCCCGTTGGAGCCGCCGGCGATACCGAGCTGCCCGCTGTTCGTATAGCCCTGGTCGATCAGCCACTGGCCGGCGGCGATGAAATCGTCGAACACGTTCTGCTTGTGCTCCAGCATGCCGGCCTCGTGCCAGGCGCTGCCGTATTCGCCGCCGCCGCGCAGGTTGGCAACCGCGTAGACGCCGCCGGCTTCATACCAGGGAAACAGGGTGGCGGAGAAGTTCGGGGTCAACGGTATCTCGAAGCCGCCGTAGCCGTAGAGAATCGTGGGGTTTTTGCCGTTGAGCTCGAGCCCCTTGCGGTGGACGACGAACATCGATACCGGGGTTCCGTCCGTTGATTTATACCAGACCTGCCTGACATCGATGTCGTCGGGATTCACCGGCACGTCGGGTCGCGCCCACAGCGCCCGGCTGCGGGACTGCAGGTCCAGGTGGTAGATACTGCGCGGCATATTGAAGCTGGAAAATTCCAGGAAGGCCTCGTTGCGATCCTCCGCGGTCACCAGCGAGGCGCTGCCGATGCCGGGCAACTCAATGTCACCACGGGATTTACCCTCCAGGTCGAACAGGCTGATCCGGGTCTGGGCGTCGGCCATGTAGTTGACGGCGACCACGTCACTGGCAAAGGAGGCGCCGCGGATTACCAGGTTTTCCTGTTCGGGCACCAGGTCATGCCAGTTTGCGTAATCCGGCTGTTCCAGGTCTATGACCGAGACACGGCCGTTGGAGGCATCAAAGGAATTCTGCAGGTAGAGCTTGCCGCCCCGGAACAGGGCGCCGCCTATCCGGCCCTGCCTGCCCGTCACCGCGCTCCGGAGCTTGAGTTCGCCGCTGCGCCGCCACTGCTCGAGGTCGGCCACCCACAGGTCGAGGCTGGCGGTGCCGGTCCAGTAGTACACCGCCATCCACCTGCCGTCGCGGGAGACCAGGCCCCCCGGCCCCCAGGTGGTGCCGAGCTGCTCCAGCTCCGCGGCGGACTTGCCCAGGTCTTTATAGAAGAAAGCCAGGTCGCGCTGGCGGAACAGCACCTTGTCCTGGCGGTGGTGGGTGCCCAGCCGGTGCAGCTTGACGGTGGCGGAGTAGGGATCATCGAGATCTTCCAGGCGCCGGTAGTAAAAGCCGCTGCCGTCGGGCAGCCAGCGCATCAGTTCGGTCTTGCCCGGGATCTCCTCGGCCAGCCAGTCGCCGCTGTCCACGTCCATCACGTAGAGCACGCTGTTCTCGTCCCCCGACCGGTACAGGCCGAAGGCCATCAGCCGGCCGTCATCGCTGGGGGCTGTCCAGGCAACCGTGGTCAGGCCTGTGGGGTCAATGGCGCCGGGGTCCAGCAGCATGCGGTCCGGGCCGTCGAGGCTGTCGCGCACGTAGCGCACTGCCTGGGGCTGGCTGCCCTCGCGGCGACTGTAGAAATAGCGGGTACCGTACATGGAGGGCGCCGAAATGGCCGGTACTTCCATCAGCTCGCGCAGCCGCTTTTCCAGTGCCTTGCGGCCTGGCAACCCGTCCAGCACCTCGCGGGTATGGGCGTTCTGCCGGTCGGTCCAGGCGCTGACTTCCGGGGTGATCTCGCCCCGCTGATCCCCCTCCAGCCAGCGGTAGGGGTCGACGAGCCTGGTGCCGTGCAGGGTTTCAACCACGGGCCGCTGAGGGGTTTGCGGGACACCGGCAAGGGCGCCGGCGGACAGCAGTACGCACAGCGCGGCGGCGGCGCGCGGCAGCGCGTTCAGGGGATTACTCATTGCGCATAATCGGTTGCTGACATGGCGCGGCATTGTAGTACCCGGTGACCGGGATTGCATCAACACGCCGGGTGTGAAAGCGCAGTAATGCTGTGCCCAGGGTATCGTACGTCGGATGACGCGTCCTGCGTCGTCCGACGCACCGCGCATACAATTTTGAGGAGTGATCTCGACAGTCCGCTGTTGGTGGTGGATGATCTGGGCTCGAAAAACCCCGATGTGGAGGATTTATATGGGCATGACCAATACCCAGGACCGTTACGGCACGCTTTCTATCGCCATGCACTGGCTGATGTTCCTGCTGCTGGTGGCGGTGTACGTCTGCATGGAGGCCCATGAGGCCTACCCGAAGGGCAGCGACATGCGCAGCGCGCTGAAAAACTGGCATTTCACGCTGGGCATCACGGTATTGGTGCTGGTGTGCCTGCGCCTCGCGTTGCGCTTTTCGCAGGTGACTCCCGCCATCGCGCCGCAGCCGGCCCGGTGGCAGGACATCCTGGGGAAACTGGTACACCTGGCCCTCTACGCCTTTATGATCGGCATGCCGATACTGGGCTGGCTGATCCTCAGCGGTGAGGGCAAGGGAGTTCCCTTCTACGGCTTCGAGCTGCCGGGCCTGATCGCCAAAAACAAGGCCCTGGCGGAGAATTTCGAGGACATCCACAAGACTGTGGGGGAGTTGGGGTACTACCTGCTGGCCCTGCACACGGTGGCCGCGCTGTTCCACCACTACTTCCTGAAGGACAACACCCTCAGGCGGATGCTGCCCTGGGGCTGAGCCGCCGGCCCTTCAGGGGTTGTACCAGATCGGCGAGGTATAGGCCCGCTCCCGGGTTTTCAGCGGGATATCCGCCGCCAGGTCCAGCTTGAACTTCACCCGGTCATAGGCGGTCCAGCGCGGGGTGGGAATCTCGATGACCCGGGCGTAGTAAAACGCCCGCAGGTTCGGGTCGAAGTCCGGGTCGGTCCACACGGCGCCCAGCTCAGCGGCGCCGATGGTGTTGGTCCAGCTCGGGATGGACAGGTCGACGGTGTCGCCCACGGCGGGCAGCTTGCCGTTCGCGCCGGGCTTGCGCTCGCCGGACCAGGCCACGTCGTAGACTTTTTCTTTCGAGTTGCCGGTGGCGTCCAGCCAGCCCTTCACCACCTGGACCCGGTCCAGGTTGGCCCCCATCGGGTCGCGTTGGGCGTAGACCAGGAAGCGCGGCGCTTTAGCACCCGCGGTCGCGGCTTTCAGGTCTGACCCCATCGGAACGCCCTTGCCGTAGCCGATCCGCGCCAGGTCCCGGTGCAGCAGGTCGCCCTGGTCGAAATCCCAGCCGCCGAAGAATCGCACCCGTATGCGCGGCCCGGTGGTGGCGTAGGCCTCCCGCCGCTCCATCGCGTCGAACAGGGCGCCGCGGGTATTGTCGGTGGCCCACAGGGCGGTCAGCCCGGCGGAGGAGTAACGCCAGCCCTTGTAGCCCAGGCCCAGTTTTTCGTTGCCCTTGATCGATTCGCTGGCGCGCGTGGGATTGGGTTCGAGGTTGGGAAATTTGCCGAAGAAATTGTCGTCGTCCACGGTGCTCAGGCCGGTGTGGGTGTCGGTGGCACCCACCAGTCCGAACTTGAAGGGATTGGTCCCCAGCTTCGCCTCCAGCTGCAGGCCGCGCAGCAGGCCGGAGCGGGCGTATTCGCCGGGCAGCATGGCCGGGGTCTTGGCCTCGCTCAGGTCCAGGTTGCCCCAGTCCCAGCTCTCGTAGTCGGCGAACTCGTCCTCGTTGGAGAGCAGGGGGTGGGTCTCGCTGTCGCCCTTGAGCTGGGTGACCTCGTACAACCGCTCCCATTTCTGGCGGGTTTCGGCGTAGGCTTTATCGAAGGGCGCGCCGTTATCGAAATCGTCCTGCAGTGCGAACATCATGCCGTTGGACAGGTTGCCGTTGTGGGGGATGGCAGTGATGCTGCCGCCGGTCTTGTCCTCATAGGCCTGCAGCCATTTCCACAGGTCCCTCGGGTTCGGACTGCCGACAGGGGGCGTGGTCGTGTAGGGCTCCACCTGGCCGGCCCTGTCCGACCCGTCGCGGAAGATGACGTTGCGGTGCAGGTTGTTGCCCTTGACCAGCGAGGTCCACTCGTAGGCGATAAAGGTGGTGAAGTGGTGGGGATCGTTGAAATCCTCGGCGGCCTGGATTATTTCTCCCCACACCCGCTGGTAGGCGGGGTTGCCCGGCTGGTAATTCAGCGCCGGGGACAGGGTGCCCTGGGCGAACCGGGATATCATGTCGAAGGTTGCCCTGGCCCGGACCTGGCCGCCCTGCTTGAACGCTTCATGTAACCTGCGGCCGTCCGGGTCCGCCATGATATTCGGCGCCCCGGCCAGCAGGTCGGTGATCACCCCCATCGCGTCGGAGTGGTCGGTGACCATGTAAAAATCGTAGGGGCGCTCCAGCTTTACCGGCAACCCCGTGTTGGAGGTGACCTGCTCTCCGCGGGCGAAGCGATAGGCGTCAGCGGGCATCAGGGTGGTGCCGGCGCCGCCGGCGTCCGCCGACAGCGCGGTGTGGACGTGGGTGTCGCCGAAGTAGACATCGCTGGGATAGGCGACGTCGGCGTAGGGTGAGTAGGGGCGGGCGCCGGGAGATTCCGTCCCGTTTTGCGGCGCACCTGCTGCCGTTGTGCAAACAGGGGCGGCCAGTAGCGCGCAAAGCAGGTTTCGTTTGAAAACGTTCATGACAGGTCTCCGCCGGGTTCGGTAGCAAGGGCTGTGTGCTGCATTATTGTTAGCACAACTATAGCCAACAATCAGGGTTGGCAATTTGGAATCTGCGACAATGTATCCGGGTTTACCGGATTTGTGGCTGGCGTGGTAGGCTATCCGCAGTACGGTACAGCCGCCCCCGGGGCGGCCTGAGGAAAGATTATGCGATACCCCGCCACCATTTTCGCGCTGCTGGCGCTCACCACCGCCTGCACCACCACCGATGAAATCATCATCGACAAGAAAGGTGTCGATATGAGCCGCTACGAGCAGGACCTGGCCGAGTGCCGCGAGTATTCGAAGGAAGTGCAAACGGGTAAGAAGGTAGCCACGGGTGCGGCATCCGGCGCCGTGGTGGGGGGGCTGATCGGTGCGATCACCGGCGATCCCGGCAAGGCGGCCGGAGTGGGCGCCGTTGGCGGCGGTGCCCGGGGTGCGAACGAGGGGGCCAAGGATGAAGTGCAGGTGGTCAAGAACTGCCTGCGGGGCCGGGGCTACCGGATCCTGAACTGACCTGGTCGAATGAATTCGACCCTACAGTGAGGGGTAGGGCCGAAGGGCGTGCCCTGCTTTATCGGGTAATGAAAGCGCCGGCTGACCTGGTCGAATGAATTCGACCCTACAGCGAGGGGTAGGGCCGAAGGGCGTGCCCTGCTTTACCGGGTATTTATCCGGCCAGACCCAGGCTATCTGTTAAAGAGCTTATCCAGCAGTTTCCCCGCCTCCTTTTGAATCTTGCGCTTGGCCTCCCCCTTGCCCAGGTCCTCGACTATCGCCTTGCTATCCACGCTGCACCACTTCGCCGGTTCGCCATCGATGTTGCCCTTGCAATCCACTGGCCAGTCGATGGCGGTCAGGCGCTTGCTCACCCGGCAGGCGCGATCCAGGGCCTCCAGCTCCGGCGACAGCCGGGCCTTGAAGGTGGTCCTGAAATCCTTGCTCAGCAGGTCGAAGTTGCCGGTGCCGGTGAGCGTGACCTGGGGCAGTTCGGCCTGCAGCGGGTCGAGTCGTGCCTTGCCGTCCGCAAGCTGGATGTCCGCCCCGAGGGTGGTGAAAGCGGTGCTGGCGGGGAAGCTCGCGGTAAGCTGCTCCTGGTTGGTCAGCGCCACCGCCTGGCACAGCATGTGCTCGACGCTGATGTCCTTGAGCACCACCTGGCTCGTTGCCAGCTTGACCGGCCCGGTCAGGGCCGCCACCAGTTCGTTGCGGGTGCGCCCCTTGCTGGCCAGGGTCCAGTCCAGGCTGGCCCTGCCGGTGAGCAGCGGTTTTCCCCCGGTTGCTGCCAGCAATTCCGCAATATCCAGCTGGTCCAGCTTGCCGGTGGTGTCCAGGGTGGCGGTATTGTACCTGCCGTTGAATGTCCCGCGCGCGTCCAGCCTGCCGCCGTGCAGGGTGCCGGTCAGCGAGCCGAGCTGGATGCTGCCCTCGACAATACGCAGCTTCGCCACCAGCTTGTCGATGGTGTGGTTATCGAAGACCGCCTTTTCTATCGAGAGTTCGGCGCGGGTATCTATCCTGCGAATCGCATCCAGCGGCAGGGGCTCGTCACCGCCGGTTGCGGCGGGACCGCCCCCGGAGCCGGCGGCCGCCTCGGGGCCGGCCAGCGCCAGCAGGGCGGGGTTGAGCAGGTTAAGCTTGAGCCTGGTATCGATCTGGGGGCTTTCGAAGCGGGCATAGCGCAGTGAGCCTTCGCCGCGGGTGTCGCCGGTCGCCAGGCTCAGCGTGAGGTCCGCCACCTGCCGGGAGAGATCCACTTTGCCCCGGGTTTTCAGTCTTATGGGTTCGGCGCTGGCGCCGGTGACCACCACTTCCATCTCGTCGAGCTCCAGCTGCTGGCTGTCCTGGTCCACCCGCGCCGTGCCATCCAGTGAGATTTCCAGCGTCCTCGTGCCCGGCCGCTTTACCAGCAGCTGCAGTGCAATGGGCGCCCCGTCCAGGTTCAGTCCGCTGGCTTCGAGACTGGCCAGTTCTGTCACGTCGGTCGTCTGCCCGGCGCTGTCCACCTGCTCGATGCGGGAGTCGGTTACCGTCAGGTGCTGTACGTTCAGTGCCAGCGGGAGTGCCAGTGCGGCCCCGGCGTCGGCGTGCTGGCCGGCCTCAGCCGCGGCCTGGCGCCGGTCTGCATAAAACACATCCAGCTCCCGGTCGCTCAGGCCGCTGGTATCGGCGGCTTGCGGTTTCCCGCCGGTTTTTGCGCCGGAACGGATCTTCACCGTGAGTCCGTCGAGCGCGATCGAGTCGATCTGCGCGCTTCCGGTCAGCAGGGGCAACAGCCTGACACCTATAGCCAGCGACCTGGCCTCCAGGCCGGGCTGCTCCTCCCCGGGCATGGCCAGGGCGGCGTCGGTCAGCGCCACGCCCAGGGTCGGGAAGAATGACAGGCTCGACGCCCCGGCCACGGTGAGGGTGGCGCCCGTCTGCTCGTGCAGTGCGCTGGCGGCCAGTTCCAGCACCTTGTCCTTGTCGATAAGCAGCGGCAGCAGCAATAGCAGCGCCATGCTCAGGCCGAACGGTATTACGATTAACAGGGCTTTGCTGCGGGTCATGGGCTTTTCCTTACAGCGTTCGCCGAGCACAAGGTGGTGAACGGGGTTAAGACGGCTGGAAATATCCGTGCGGGGGTACTGGACATGATTTTGCCTCTGCTGCCGACATCCGGGGGAATAGTTTACGGCAGTGCCTAATGGTAGCAGAAGCGCGGGAAGTCCGTTCGATGTGACCAGTGCCGAGGCAGGCACCCGCCCAAAGCGGGCAAGGGGTTGTAGTGAAGCGGAACCTTGCGCGTTCAGGCGGCCCCGGGATTCCAGTAATCGAGCAAGGTCGTGATCAGCTCTTCAATATCGATGGG
>JAOUDU010000642.1 GCA_029859085.1 Gammaproteobacteria bacterium
CAGGGACTGTCGCCGGGCCCACGCATGTCCCGGGCAATCCTGCCGATGCCCTCGACCACCTGCTCATATACCGACTCGTGCACATAAAGGCGCGAGCCGGCGACACACACCTGGCCGGCGTTGGCAAAAATACCGTGGGCAGCACCGACGATAGCCTGTTCAAGGTCTGCATCCTCAAACACGATAACCGGCGACTTGCCGCCCAGTTCCAGCGAGACTTTCTTCAGGTTGCCTTTGGCGGCGTCGATAATACGCCTGCCCACCTCGGTGGAGCCGGTAAAAGAGACCTTGTCGACACCCGGGTGTTCCGCCAGCAACTGGCCTACGCTGGAACCACCGCCAAGAAGCAGGTTGAAAACCCCCGGCGGCACGCCGGCTTCCAGCAGGATCTCGCCCAGGCGCACACTCGACAGCGGGGTTTCACTGGCCGGCTTGAGGATGCAGCTGCAACCGGCCGCCAGTGCCGGGGCCACTTTCCACACCGCCTGCACCAGCGGCCCGTTCCAGGGCACGATCAGGGCGGCGACGCCGATCGGCTCGCGCCGCGTGTAGATATGGAAATCCTCGCCCGGCACGGTGGACAGCTGCTTGGTGCTGCCCTCGATCTTGGTGCACCAGCCGGCAAAATAGCGCAGGCAGTCGGCGGCAAACGGCACCTCTGCATTGCGGGCCCCGGCAAAGGATTTGCCCGCATCCAGCATCTCGAGCTCTGCCACTTCGTCGGCATAGCTCTCCAGCAGGTCGGCGGCCCGCCAGAGAATCCTGCCTCTCTGCGCAGGGGTCAGGCCGGTCCAGATGCCGGCGTCGAAAGAGGCCCTCGCCGCCGCGACCGCCCGCTCACAGTCACCCGCCGTGGCGGTGGCGGCGTGGGCAATGATTTCGCCACTGGACGGGTTGTATACATCGCTTACGCTGCCGTCCTTAGCCGAGCACCAGCCATCGCCAATCAACATCCTCTGGGGCAGCGCCAGTCGCGCGCGAACGCCTGCAGACATCCGGTAATCACTCATCGGTGTGTACCCATATACTCGCCCAGCGCCTGCAGAACGGCTTCGTTTTCCTCTGCCAGCCCGATGGTGATACGCAGGTACTGGTCGGAACCGGCCGCAGGCCGGGGAATGATCCCGCGGGACTGGAGAAAGGCCGCCGCGCCCGCGCCGCTCTTGCCGCTGGCCTCATCGAAGCGGATAAGGTAAAAATTAGCCTGGCTGGGAATTACCTCGACTCCAAGCGCCGTGAGGCGGGCGCTGATGCGATCCCGCCAGGCGGCATTTTCCCTGCGTACCGCCAGCATGTAGTCCCGGTCCCGCACCGCCGCCACGGCGGCCGCGAGCGCCGGGCCGTTGGTATTGAAGGGTGTGCGTATACGCTGCACCACGTCAAACACACCGGCGGGGCAGTAGGCCCAGCCAATGCGCAGGGAAGGCAAGCCGTAGATCTTGGAGAACGTGCGCGTCATCACCACGTTGTCGAATTCATCGACAAGGTCCGCACCGTCTGAATAGTCCGCTGCCGTGACGTACTCGGCATAGGCGTCATCGATAAGGAACAGGCAATGCCCGGGCAGCCCCGCGTGCAGGCGCCGCAATTCGTCACCGGTGATGTAGGTGCCGGTGGGGTTATTTGGATTGGCGATAGTACAGAAGCGGGTACGGTCCGTTACCCGCGCCAGCATCGCATCCACATCGACCCGGTAATCTTTCTCCGGCGCAATCACCAGGTCTGCGCCCTGGGCGATGCAGTGGATATTGCTCATCACAAATCCGTTCTCACTCAACAGGGCCTCGTGGCCATAGCCGACATAGGCCCGCACCATCAGCTGGATGAGTTCATCGGAGCCGTTGCCGCAGATGATGAGGTCCGGGTCCAACCCATGCATTTGGCCTATCGCCTCGCGCAGTTCCCGCTGGGAGCCGTCGGGGTAGCGATTCAGCGTGCCTGCCCCGTGGAGGTAGGCCTGGACGGCAAGCGGTGACGGACCCTGTGAGGATTCATTGGAGGAGAGTTTGATCGGTGAATCGACACCAGCCAGGCTGCTCTTGCCCTGCACATAAGGTGCCAGGCGCAACACCCCCGGGCGCGCCTCCAGGCCGCTCACTGGCAGACCTGTTTGCGATTCTGCGGCATCATCAGGAAAGGCCAGGGCGGCGGGAAAAATTCCGTCACTTTTACTTCGATGATAGAAGGCCCCCGCTGCTCAAACGCCTCGCGCAGGGCACCGCGCAGGGATTCAGGGTTGTCGGCGAGGAAGCCCGCGGCGCCGAAACTCTCCGCCAGTTTGACGAAGTCCGGGTTGTGCAGGTCAGAACAGATCACGCGGCCGTCAAACCACTCCTTCTGCTGGCGCTGCACGTTGGTATAGCGATGATCGTTGAATATTATGGTCACCAGCGGCAACTGGTATTGCACCGCGGTGCACAGCTCCTGGATATTGAACATGATGCCGCCGTCGCCGCTGA
>JAOUDU010000643.1 GCA_029859085.1 Gammaproteobacteria bacterium
CTACCCTGCCAGAGCGATACACTGCAGGCATGGAAACTAAAGGAGCAGTAAGCAATGCCAACGATCACCCTGATTGAACACTGCGGTACCAGTCACACCATAGAAGCTGAAACCGGTAAAACCCTGATGCAGAACGCCCTGGACAACATGGTGCCGGGCATAGACGCCGACTGCGGCGGAGCCTGTGCCTGTGGTACCTGTCACTGTTTTGTTGAGGGCGGCTGGGAGCCGGCCAGCGGTACAGCGGATGCGATGGAAGAGGCCATGCTGGGCATGCGGCCAGACCGCACCGAGCAATCCCGCCTCAGTTGCCAGATTGAGGTCACCGAGGCTATGAATGGCATGATTGTCCGCCTTCCCGAATACCAGATGTAGTTTTTATAAAACCCAGAGACCCAGCGTATGAACCAGGCAGAGAAATTACCCGACCCGAATACCACGCCGTTGGCGCAGTTTGATCTTAGCGATCCGCGCCTCTACGAGCAGGACGCTTGGCGCCCCTACTTTGCGCGACTGCGCGCGGAAGACCCGGTCCATTACCAGTCAGATAGCCCCTTCGGTCCATTCTGGTCGGTGACTCGATTCGAGGACATTATGGCAGTGGAGGCCAACCACGAGGTGTTCTCCTCCGAGCCCACCATCGTTATCGGCGACCTGACAGAGGATCTGCCTATCGAGATGTTCATCGCGATGGATCCACCCAAGCACGATTTACAACGGCGTGCGGTGCAGCCAGTGGTGGCGCCGCAAAACCTGGCGCAGATGGAATCACTGATCCGCTCGCGAGTGGCAGAGATTCTGGACCATCTGCCAGTGGACGAAACCTTTAACTGGGTTGACCGGGTGTCCATCAACCTGACCACACAAATGCTGGCCACACTGTTTGATTTTCCCTTCGAGGAACGCCATAAACTGACGTACTGGTCGGATCTCGCCGCGGGGTCCCCCGAAATGGCCGGCGGTAATGTAGATCAAGAGGAACGAATGACAGGCATGATGGACTGCCTGGAAACCTTTACCCGTATCTGGCATGAACGCAAGACCCGGGAAGGTGGTTTCGACCTGATTTCCCTGTTGCAGCGCGACCCCAACACCGCCGACTTAGTAGAGCGGCCCATGGAGTACCTGGGCAACTTGGTGCTGCTTATCGTCGGCGGCAACGACACCACGCGCAACTCAGCCAGCGGTGGTGTGCTGGCACTGAACCAGAACCCCGCTGAATATGCCAAACTGCGAGCTAATCACAGCCTGATCCCCGGCATGGTGTCGGAGATCATCCGCTGGCAGACGCCTCTCATGCACATGCGCCGCACCGCCACCCGGGATGTCGAGTTCAAGGGCAAGCAGATTCGCAAAGGTGACAAGATAGTTATGTGGTATCTCTCGGGAAACCGGGATGAAAACACCATAGACAATGCCGATGAGTTCATCATCGACCGCTCCAACCCCCGTCACCACAGCTCTTTCGGTTTCGGTGTACACCGCTGCATGGGCAATCGCCTGGCAGAGATGCAGTTGCGCATCCTGTGGGAGGAGATCATGCAGCGCTTCAGTTTTGTGGAACTGGTAGGCGAGCCAGAGCGGGTGCAGTCCAACTTTGTCCGCGGCTTCGCGACTATGCCCGTAAAGCTTCACCCGCTATAGTGTCACGGGTATAGTCAAAGGCCATGCAAGAGCGCCCCCACAGCTGGAGTAAAAGATGACCCAAAGTAGAGAGAGAAAGATTCCCTATGACGAAACAATCGCAGAGGAATTTTTGAACAACAAGATGGATGGCGGTGGGTTGCAAACATTTTTGGGTATTCAAATAGTAGAAGCCGGGCCCGGCTTCTTGCGTGGTCAATTGGATGTCCGGCCGGAATTGTTGACGCCGTTTGGTAATATGCATGGCGGTGTCCTGTCTGCCTTTTGCGATCATATGCTCGGCTGTGTCTGTTATCCAGCGATGAATAAAGGCCAGTGGGCAGCCACGACGGAATTCAAGATCAATCTGACCGCACCAGTCTCCAAGGGGGTGGTCGATGCAACGGCGGCAATTGTAAATATTTCCAGAACCCAGGCGGTGGTGCGTATCGATGTGACCAATGACGGCCGGACAGCAGCAGTCGCTCAGGGTACAGTGACGATTCGTGACCCGCGTTAAAACTTTCATGTGAGTTCGATTTCAATGGATGCGAGACACGATGAGCATAAGTGACTGGGCAGTAACATAGAATGAGCTTTAGCGATAAGTCTGCGATTGTTGGCATAGGCCAGACGAAGTATGTAAAAGGAACCGACAAGACAGCGGTCCATATGATGCTGGAGGCCAGCATTTCGGCGATCGCCGATGCAGGATTAAAGCCATCTGATATTGACGGAATGGTAACGCCTCCCGTTTACACCACCTCTGAGGAACTCGCTGCAAATCTGGGCATTGATGTTCTCAGGTTCGCCTCGACGGTACATATGGGCGG
>JAOUDU010000644.1 GCA_029859085.1 Gammaproteobacteria bacterium
CCCACCCGAAGTTTCCCGTGTGTTTTCGCCTGACATGTCCCGCGCGTTGACCCGCCTATGTTGTTTCGCGCTTGTGCTGCTGCTGGCGGGCTGCGCGAGCCAGGCACCGGTGCCAGCCCCGGGGCCGCAGGCGCAGCTCGCCCGCGCTCCGGTACTGGAATGGCTCCAGTGGCAGGCGTCGGTGGCGACGATGGAACCCGCTGAGCTGAAAGCCGCCCTGGAGGGAATTCCCGATCCGGCGAGCGCAGGCCAGCGGTTCTATTACGGCCTGCTCAGGCAGCAGGCCAATGACTACAACAGCTGGGTCAGTGCCAGGGATAACTTCCGGCAGCTGCAGGCGGAAGAGTCACTGACACCGGAACAACGGCAACTGGCGGGCATTCTCGAGCGCTACAACCAGAGCAGGATCAACTGGTTCCACAGCCGCGAGGAACTGCAGCAGCAATACCGGGCACTGCAGGAGCAGAACCGCCTGCTGGAACAGAAGATCCAGGCGATCACCGACCTGGAATCCACCATCAGCACCCGCAAGGAGGAGTAAGTGTCCGATCGCCTGTTGCTGGTGGACGACGACGCCAGCCTGCTGAAGCTGCTGGCCATACGGCTGGAGGCGGAGGGCTTTGCGGTGCTCACCGCGGCGTCGGCGGAGCAGGCACTGCAGGTGTTGCGCAACCACCCGGTGGACCTGGTGCTCACGGACCTGCGCATGGAAGGCGCCAGCGGGCTGGAACTGTTCAGCCAGGTGCGGCACTTCTACCCCGGGCTGCCGGTGATCATCATGTCCGCCCAGGGCACCATTCCGGAGGCGGTCTCCGCCACCCAGATGGGCGTGTTCGAGTTCCTCACCAAACCGGTGGACAAGACCGTGCTGCTGGCGACCATCCGCGCCGCGCTGACGCAATCCGGTGTAACCCACGCAGAGGTATTGGAGGACTGGCGCGAGCACATCGTGACCCGCAGCCCGGCGATGCAGAGAATCCTCAACCAGGTGCGACAGGTCGCCGGCGCAGATGTGAACGTGCTGGTCACCGGCGCCAGCGGCAGCGGCAAGGAATTGCTGGCCCGGGCCCTGCACGAGGCGGATGCCCAGCGCCGGGGGCCGATGGTGGCGGTGAACTGCGGCGCCCTGCCGGAGCAGCTGCTGGAATCCGAATTGTTCGGGCATGTCAAAGGCGCGTTCACCGGCGCGGTGCGCGAACACCCGGGGCTGTTCAGGGCCGCCCAGGGGGGCACCCTGTTCCTGGACGAGATCGGCGATATGCCGCTGCCGGTGCAGGTGAAGCTGCTGCGCGCGCTGCAGGAGCGCAGGGTGCGCCCGGTGGGCTCCACGACCAGTGAAGCGGTGGACGTGCGCATCATCTCCGCCACCAACCGGGACCTGGAACGGGAAATGCGGGAGGGCCTGTTCCGCGAGGACCTGTACTACCGGCTCAACGTGGTCAACTTCCACCTGCCCCCACTCGCCGAGCGGCAGGAGGACATCCCGCTGCTGGTAAACCATTTCCTGCGCGGCACCGGCGCCCACCAGTCCGGCAGGGTGACCAGCTTCGCCCCGGCGGCCATGGATGTGATGATCCACGCCCCCTGGCCCGGCAACGTGCGCCAGTTGCAGAACGTGGTGCAGCGCACCGCGGCCCTGTCCACCACCCCGGTCATCGCCGAGGCCCTGGTGCGGGAAGCCCTGGCGGTGGCGGACCAGTACCTGCCCTCCCTCAACCAGGCCCGGCTGCAATTCGAGCACGACTACCTGGTGAAAGTGTTGCGCCTCACCAGCGGCTCCGTGGCGGAGGCGGCGCTGCTGGCCCAGCGCAACCGCACGGACTTCTACAAACTGCTGAAACGCCACAATATCGAGCCCGAGCGGTTCAAGGCAGACGGCCAGGAGGCAGGGGGCTCACCGTAGCGCAACGACCGGCCTCAAGCCGGGTCCGGCGCCTGCGCACCCGACCTGGGTTTGATTGGGCCCCATTGCAGCTGGAACAGTGTCGGAACGCGGCACTTTGTCGCCAAATGGCGACACGGTAACCTTCTGTTTTTATTAACTATTGTTGTTTTGGCCCTGTTTCTTGTCGCAAAAATTTTACACTTTGGCCGAAATTCGGCCGGATTTGCCCCGGTTTTAAGGACTCCCGTCACACTTACACGATAAATACTGTTGTTTTTAAGAACTAATCGTAGGGTTGGCGCATTTATTGCATTTTAAAATTAATTATTACAGGCTTAAACTAACTGTGATCCGGCTGCCCGCCCGCGAACGTATGCACACGGACTGTCGGCTATAACCGAAAAAAAAACAGCGAGGTCGTGCCCTTGTCCATCACCTTCGAACTGTGCCGGGACCCCCGGCTGCTACAGCAATACTACCAGCTCCGTGAGGAGTGCTTCCGCCGGGAACTGGGCCTGCCGGACTTTGACGGCAGCGAGGACGAGCGCGACCGCCAGGGGCAGATCCTCA
>JAOUDU010000645.1 GCA_029859085.1 Gammaproteobacteria bacterium
AAAACCTGGCGACGCTGGAGGCGCTGATCCGCTCCCGGGCGGCGGCGTGCCTGGACCAGCTGCCGGTGGGCGAAACCTTCGACTGGGTGGAACGGGTGTCCATCAACCTCACCACCCAGATGCTGGCCACGCTGTTTGATTTCCCGTTCGAGCAGCGCCACAAGCTGCCCTACTGGTCTGACCTCGCGGGCAACACCCCCGAAATGACCGGCGGTGCCCTGACGGAAGAGGAGCGCAATGAGGGCCTGGTGGAGTGCCTGGAGGTCTTTACCCGGATATGGCACGAGCGCAAGAACCGCGATCACGACAAGGGCAGCTTCGACCTGATTACACTGCTGCAGCGCGATCCCAATACCGCCGACCTGGTGGAACGCCCCATGGAGTTCCTCGGCAACCTGGTGCTGTTGATCGTGGGTGGCAATGACACTACCCGGAACTCAATCAGCGGCGGGGTGCTGGCGCTGAACCAGAACCCCGGCGAATACGACAAGCTGCGGGCCGACCCCGGCCTGATTCCCTCCATGGTGTCCGAGATCATCCGCTGGCAGACGCCACTGGCGCATATGCGCCGGACCGCCACCCGCGACCTTGAGTTCAAGGGCAAACGGATCCGCAAGGGCGACAAGGTGGTGATGTGGTATCTGTCCGCCAACCGGGATGACAGTGCGATCGACCGTGCGGACGAGTTCATCATCGACCGGAAAAACCCGCGCCACCATATCTCATTCGGTTTCGGCATCCATCGCTGCATGGGCAACCGCCTGGCGGAAATGCAACTGCGTATCCTCTGGGAGGAGATCTTGCGGCGTTTCCACAAGGTCGAAGTCATGGCCGCACCGGAACGGGTGCGCTCCAACTTTGTGCGCGGTTACAAGCACCTGCCGGTCAGGCTCCACCCCTTGAACTAGCGGTCATGCCCCCCGGTATTGCGCGGGGCAGCCCGCGCTGGCGGCATCGCGCCCGCAGTTTTGCTTCAACGCGGCAATGGAATTCGCTATCCTGCGCCACCAGTCCATTCCACCGGGGCAGCGCGCCAGTCCATGATCATAGCAATTCACATCTCAGCCAGGCCCGGTGAGGCGCTGCGCAGTGTCCCGGAAGTGGAGTTGGTGGCCGGCAAGGGCATTACCGGGGACCGCAATTTCGGCAAGGGCAAGTACCCCGGCCAGAATGTGACTTTTATCGCGCGCGAGGCCGTCGCCAGATACAACCTGGATTTCGGGCAATCGATCGCACCCGAGTCCACCCGGCGCAATATCGTGACCGAGGGTGTCGACCTGAACTCACTGGTGGGCAGGGAATTTTCGATCGGACCGGTGGTCCTGAGGGGGGTAGAGCTCTGCTTGCCCTGCTCCAGACTGGGCAAGTTGCTGGAAAACGACAGTATTTCCCGCGCAGATGTGGTGAGGGCCTTTGTTACCAGCGGGGGCCTGCGCGCCGATATCATTTCAGGCGGCACGCTGGCGGTGGGCATGCCGTTCAGGCTTGGCTGACAAAACACCCCGCACCAGATTATGACCAACCGAAACTGAGGCCGACAGCCAGATCATGGGTATAAAGAGCCTGCTTCTCGTGCTTCCACTCGCCCTGGCCGGCTGCACCCACCCGCTGGAAATCGTCGGCGACGGCGACATCCGCTCCAGCTCCGGGGATCACGACTGCCTGCTGGAAGAACTGCCCTGCAAGGTGGTCGTCACAGGTGACTACGTCGACACCTATATACCCGAGCCAAGGTCGGGATTCCGCTTCGTGGGTTGGGATAACTGCCTGGCCGCGGAGGGAGAAAACTGCGTTTTCAACGTGCCGGCGGCGAACGTCAAACAAAACTGGTTCAAGACCATGCCGGCGCTGGTGGCCAAATTCGCCCCCCTGTGCGATAAAGCCCCCGCTGACAGTTTCAGCGCGATACAGCAGGTCATTTTCAATGGCAAGGGGTGTAATACCGGCGGCTGTCACAGCGCCCACAGGCCGGCGGCCGGGCTGAACCTGGCCACCGGCAGTTCCTTCGCATCGATTTTCAATGTGGCCGCACTTTCCGGCGGAGGCATGAAACTCGTCCTGCCGGGGGATTCCGCCAACAGCTACCTGTACCGCAAGGTAGCCGCCAGGACCAATCCAGGCACAGTCGCCATTGCCGGCAGCGCCATGCCCCCTGGGGGCAGCGCCCTGAGCGCAGGCCAACTGGCCGCCCTTGCCGCCTGGATTGATGCCGGGGCACCGCAATCGGGCCGGGTCGGTGAACTCAATGAGGTGGAGCAACTGCTGGGGCTGTGCAACTGACCGCAGCCATTCAGTTCAAGCACCTGTGACGTCGCGGTGTGCCCGCGCGCAACCTACAGGACAGGGGTGCGCAGGTGCCAGCCCGTCGCCTGTTCATAGGCATACCCCACCCGCAGCACCGTCGCCTCGTCGAAGGGCCGCCCCGCGATCTGCAGCCCCACCGGCACTCCC
>JAOUDU010000646.1 GCA_029859085.1 Gammaproteobacteria bacterium
ACCAAAATTCATGGTGCCGCAGTCGAGGGTACAGATCTCCGGCCGCAGGGCATCGACATGAGCCATCCGTTCTACCGCCCCCACCATATCGGTACCGGGGCCGCAGACAGCGGGGTCTTCTTCACCTGGAAACCACGCCCCACCCATGCCCGCAGTCAGGTTGATAATGACATCGGTATCGCTGGCGCGCACCATTTCCACCACCTGCCGAAACAGGTCTACATCCCGGGAACCCTGCCTGGTCTGGGGATCGCGCACGTGAATGTGTGCCACCGCAGCACCGGCCTTTGCCGCTGAGATTACCGCCTCGTATATCTGTTGTGGCGATACCGGCAAGTCCGGGTTCTTGTGAAAAGAGTCACTGGCGCCGGTCACTGCACAGGTGATAATTACATCGTTCTTCATAGCCGGCCTCCCTGAGTGCAAACCATCAAGGCAGTCACCTTCAATGCTGCCGCTACTCGCGTTGATCGTCGCACTCTAAGCCTCCTGGTCCATTTCATCAAAAACAGCTTTTGCAGTGCGAAAACTGTCTATCCCCGCGGGCACCCCACAGTAAATTGCCGCCTGGAGAAAGGTTTCCATAATCTCATCCCTGGTGCAGCCGTTATTAACCGCTCCGCGAACATGTGCGGTCACTTCGTGCGGCCGGTTGAGCGCGGTCAACATGGCCAGGTTAAGCAGGCTACGGGTCTTCCTGGGCAGGCCCTCCCTGGTCCAGATAGTGCCCCAGCAATACTCCGTCACCAGTTCCTGCATCGGTCGATTAAAGTCTGTGGCGGAATTTATTGCCTTGTCGACATACTTATCGCCCAGCACTTCCCTTCTGACTTTCAGCCCGTCTTCATATTTCTTGGAACTCATATAAAACCTCTACTCACTTCACGGAAAAATACTACTGCTATTGCATGCGAAACGGATCGTCGATCGGCTTCTGCGAGGTATTTATCCACACGGTTTTTTCGCGGGTATAATCGTTAATCGCGTTCAATCCGGCTTCGCGGCCATACCCACTGTGTTTGTAGCCGCCAAAAGGCGCCATCGGTGACACCATGCGATAGGTGTTTACCCAGACAATACCCGCTCGCACTGCCTTGCTCATACGCAAACCTCTGGCACCGTCTTTGGTAAATACCCCGGCAGCCAGGCCAAAACGCGTGTCGTTTGCCAGTTCGATGGCTTCCGCTTCATCCCTGAACTTCACTACACTCACTACCGGTCCAAACATTTCCTTTCGCACCACATCAAAATCCTGGTGCGGGCAGGCGACAACTGTGGGCTCAAAATACAGCCCCTTGCCTAAATGCGCAGGGCGTCTTCCGCCGCATACCAACGTTGCGCCGTTTTCTACCGCGTTTGCCACAGACCGTTCAATCAATTCAAGTTGGTTCACCGTTGCCAGCGGACCCATTTGAGTACTCTCGGCCAGGGGGTCGCCAATAACGATTTTACCGGCTCGCTCGGCAATGCGTGCCAACAGGGCGTCGTAGATATTCTCCTGGATCAACAGGCGCGAACCGGCGACGCAACTCTGCCCGCTGGCGCTGAAGATACTCAACAGGACGCCATTGGTCGCATTCTCCAGATCGACGTCGTCAAAAATGATCATGGGAGATTTACCGCCGAGTTCCAGCGACACCTCGGCAAAGTTTTCAGCGGAATTGTGCACAATGTGACGCGCGGACTCTAGCCCACCGGTGAAACTGATCCGATCGACCAGGGGATGCGAACTCAGGGCCTTGCCACAGGGGTCGCCAACCCCGGTGACCACATTGACCACCCCAGCGGGAAATCCCGCCTGCTCGAATACCCTGGCAAACTCCAGCATAGGCGCCGAGGCGTGCTCGGAAGCCTTAAGAACCACGGTATTGCCGGTGGCCAGAGCCGGCGCAATTTTTACCGCAGTAAGAAACAGCTGTGAGTTCCAGGGCACAATCGCTGCCACTACGCCCAGCGGCTCGCGAATGGTCATGGCCCAGATATCGGGCTTGTCGATTGGCAGGGTCGCTCCCTGCACTTTATCGGCCAACCCGGCGTAGTAATGAAAATAGTCGGCAATATATGTGGCCTGCCAGCGTGTCTCTTTTAACAGTTTCCCGGTATCGGTGGTCTCTGTGAGACCCAGCGTCTCTGAATGTTCCGCGAGCAGATCACCGAGACGGCGCAGCAGTTTCCCTCGCTGTGTGGGCAACATCGTACTCCATGGCCCGACGGCGAAGGCCTGGTGGGCTGCATGGACTGCTCGGTCAACATCGGCAGCACCGGCCTCAGGGATAATCGCCCAGGATTCGCAGGTGGCCGGGTTACTGCTCTCGAAGGTTTTGCCGTTTTTTGCATCGACCCACTGCCCGTCGATGTACATCTGGTATCTCTTCAGGTCTGACATATCACCTACTCCGTCAAGGTTTTCGAAGCCCTTGCTATTATCTTTCTTGAGTCACCTGAT
>JAOUDU010000056.1 GCA_029859085.1 Gammaproteobacteria bacterium
GCACTTCGGCGCCGAGCTCCATCAGGGTCTCGATCAGCACGCCGGTCTGGATGGTCATGTGGATGCAGCCCAGTATTTTCGCGCCGGCCAAAGGCTTGCTCTCCCGGTACTTGGCGCGCATCGCCATCAGCGCGGGCATTTCACCTTCGGCGATGTCCAGCTCCCTGCGGCCCCAGTCAGCCAGCTTGATATCCGCGACCTTGTAGTCCTGCTTTGCTGTCAGTTTCGTTGCTGTGCTCATTTTGGTTTCCTCAATTTCACGTCAAGTTTGACCGTGCCGCCGCAGGGCGGAAAGCATTCCGCCTGGATGGTCGGGACGGTCGAATAAGTCCGGCGCTACAGCGCCGCTTTCAGCGCCGCCGCCCGATCCGTCTTCTCCCAGGTAAACTCGGGAAGCTCGCGGCCGAAGTGACCATAGGCGGCGGTCTTGCGATAGATCGGGCGCTTCAGGTCCAGCATCTCCACCAGGCCCTTGGGGCGCAGGTCGAAATGCTCGCGCACCAGCTCCGCGATTCGCACGTCTGACAGCTTGCCTGTGCCAAAAGTGTCGATCGAAATCGAGGTCGGCTCCGCCACGCCGATTGCGTAGGAAACCTGGATCTCGCAGCGGTCCGCCAGGCCGGCGGCGACAATGTTCTTGGCCACGTAGCGCCCGGCGTAGGCCGCGGAGCGATCCACTTTCGAGGGGTCCTTGCCCGAGAAGGCGCCGCCGCCGTGGCGGGCCATGCCGCCGTAGGTGTCGACGATGATCTTGCGCCCCGTGAGGCCGCAATCCCCTACCGGTCCGCCGATAATGAACTGCCCGGTCGGGTTGATATGGTAGCGGGTGCCGGCGTGCAGCCACTCGGCGGGCAGCACTTCCTTGATGATCAGGTCCATCACCGCCTCGTGGATATCCGCCTGGCTGATGTCCGCATCGTGCTGGGTCGACAGTACCACCGCGTCGATCGCCACCGGCTTGCCGTTGTCATAGCGCAGGGTGACCTGGCTCTTGGCGTCGGGGCGCAGCCAGGGCAGGGTGCGATGTTTGCGCAGTTCGGCCTGGCGCTCCACCAGGCGGTGGGCGTAGTAGATCGGGGCCGGCATCAGCACGCTGGTCTCGTTGGTGGCATAGCCGAACATCAGGCCCTGGTCCCCGGCGCCCTGTTCGTGGTTCTCGCTCTCGTCCACGCCCATGGCGATATCCGGCGACTGCTTGCCGATGGCGTTGAGCACGGCGCAGGAGGCGCCGTCGAAGCCCAGGTCGGAGCTGTTGTAGCCGATATCGAGGATCACCTTGCGCACGACATCTTCGAGGTCGACGTAAGTGGAGGTGGTGACCTCCCCGGCAACAATCGCCATACCGGTCTTGACCATGGTTTCCACCGCCACCCTGGCGTTGCGGTCATCCTCGAGGATGGCGTCGAGGATGGCGTCGGATATCTGGTCCGCCATCTTGTCCGGGTGACCCTCCGAGACCGACTCGGAGGTGAAGATTGCGTATTCGCTCATAATGGTTTCC
Source organism: Gammaproteobacteria bacterium (assembly GCA_029859085.1). Taxonomy (GTDB): domain Bacteria; phylum Pseudomonadota; class Gammaproteobacteria; order Pseudomonadales; family Halieaceae; genus JARRPM01. The sequence goes on from JAOUDU010000056.1 coordinate 1,502, forward strand.
CTGGTCTTGGATAAAAGTCGTGTATAAAAATTCGTTCAGGCGCGACCGAACAGGCGCACCTGGATCTGGAATCCGTTGCGCTGGGCGAGGTAGACCCCGGCGATGTCCTCCAGAGCGGCATCCCTTGCCCAGTGACTGAGTTCCTGCGGCTCGAAACCCAGCCAGAGGTCGCCACAGTTTTCCCTGGCCCAGCCCTGGTCGTGGCTGCACAGGTCTGTTACCAGCACCACGCCGCCCGGGGCCAGGCGGGAGGCCACGTCGGCCAGGATGCGGCCCGGCGACGGCGTGTGATGCAGCACCATGTTGATCACCGCGCAGTCCGCCTCCAGCCCGTCCAGCTCAGCGCTGCCGGTATCGCCGTGGACAAACTCGATATTGTCCAGGCCGGCGGCGGCGGACCGCTCGCGCGCCTGCGCAAGCATCAGCTCGGCGTTGTCCAGGGCCACCACGCGTTGGAACACAGGTGCCAGCTCAAGCAGGAAGGCGCCGTCCCCCGGGCCCACTTCCAGCGCCGTGCGGTGGTGAGCCAGCGGCGCGTCCCGCAGCATCTGCGCCACCGTGGCGGCATACTGGTCGTAACTGGCTATCAGGTCCTGCTGCTGGCGGAATTTGTGGGCATTGTTGCGGAAAAAGTTGCGGGAGTTTTCCTCCCGCGTCCGGTACAGGCGGGCCAGCCTCCGGTCCAGTGCCTGCGGCAGCTCGATCCTGTCGACGCTTTCGAATATACGACTCTGCAGGGGTTCCAGTTCAGGGCGCTGACCGAGACTGCTGCGCCGGTAAAATATCGAGTTGCCCTCCCGGCGGGTCGCGACCAGGCCGGCACCGGCAAGTACCTTGAGGTGGTGGCTCAGGGCGGGCTGGCGGATTTCAAACAGTGAGCACAGCTCCGATACCCCGAAGGAATCGTTGCGCAATACCCGCAGCACCTGCAGGCGCAGGGGATCGGCGCTGGCCTTGCACAGGGTGGCCAGGGCGTCCAGCTGCCCGGTGGAGGCCGGGACTGTGGCGGTCGGGGCTGTGGCGGAGGTATTCATCGGCGGCGAGTCTAGCAGGCCCCGCCATCTATATCAAAATATTTTGATATAGATGGCGGGGTTGTTCCGTTATTGCCCAGGTCCGGCTACCCGGTGTCCGCCCGGGGCGACACCGGTTGGGGGCGGAAACCCCAAAACTGAAATTTTCCGCGCGTTTGTTTGCCGTTAGCGCCCGCTTACGCGAAAATACCGACCGCCTTTCAACGCTTGCCCCCCATCCCTGCTGGAGAAACCGATGTCGTCCCCCCGCACTGATCTTGCCAATGCCATTCGCGCCCTGAGTATGGATGCCGTACAGAAAGCCAATAGCGGCCACCCGGGCGCTCCCATGGGCATGGCGGATATCGCGGAGGTGCTGTGGAACGACTACCTGCGGCATAACCCGGGCAATCCCCACTGGCCCAACCGCGACCGGTTCGTGCTGTCCAACGGCCATGGCTCCATGCTGCTCTACTCCCTGCTCCACCTCACCGGCTACGACCTGCCGATGGAGGAGCTGAAGAACTTCCGCCAGCTTCACAGCAAGACACCGGGCCACCCGGAACACGGCTACACACCGGGGGTGGAAACCACTACCGGCCCCCTGGGCCAGGGCCTGGCGAACGCGGTGGGCATGGCGCTGGCGGAGAAAGTGCTGGCCGCCCAGTTCAACCGCGAGGGCCACAGTGTTATCGACCACCACACTTACACCTTTCTCGGGGATGGTTGCCTGATGGAGGGCATCTCCCACGAGGTAAGCTCGCTGGCCGGTACCCTGGGCCTGGGCAAACTGGTCGCGTTCTATGACGACAACGGCATCTCGATCGACGGCGAGGTGGAGGGCTGGTTTACCGACGATACCCCGGCCCGCTTCAAGGCGTATGGCTGGCAGGTCATCAATGACGTCAACGGCCACAGTCCTTCGGAAGTCAAGGCGGCGATAGAGGCCGCCCGCCACGAGACCCGCAAGCCCACGCTGATCTGCTGCAAGACGATTATCGGCAAGGGCGCGCCTCACAAGCAGGGCAGCGAGTCCTGTCACGGCTCCCCGCTGGGTGCGGAAGAGGTGGCAGCGACGCGCGCCGCGATCGGCTGGGAATATGAACCCTTCCATATCCCGCAGGATATCTACCAGCGCTGGGACGCCAGGGCGAAGGGCGCCGCCGCCGAGCAGGCCTGGGAAGAAAAAATGGCGGCCTACGCCCGGGCCCACCCGGAGCTGGCGGGCGAACTGCGGCGCCGGCTGGCGGGTGACCTGCCCGCTGACTTTTCCACCCGGGCCGCCGCCTATGTAGAGCAGTGCCAGCAGGAGGGCGCGACCATCGCCTCGCGCAAGGCGTCCCAGAACTGCCTCAACGCCTTTGGCCCGCTGTTGCCCGAGTTGCTGGGCGGCTCCGCGGACCTGGCCGGCTCCAACCTCACCATCTGGAGCGGCTCGAAGGGGATCAGCAGGGACGACGCCAGCGGTAACTATGTCTATTACGGCGTGCGCGAATTCGGCATGGCCGCGATGATGAACGGCATTGCGCTGCACGGCGGCTTTATCAACTACGGCGCCACCTTCCTGATGTTCATGGAATACGCGCGCAATGCGGTGCGGATGGCCGCGCTGATGAAGCAGCAGTCCATCTTCGTGTTCACCCACGATTCCATCGGGCTCGGCGAGGATGGCCCCACGCACCAGCCCGTGGAGCAGCTGACCGCCCTGCGCAGCACCCCGAACATGCACTCCTGGCGGCCCTGCGACGCGGTGGAGTCGGCGGTGGCGTGGAAAGCCGCGATCGAGCGCCGCGACGGCCCGACGTCCCTGGTGTTTTCGCGCCAGAACCTGCCCCACCAGCAGCGCGATGCCGGCCAGCTGGCCGCCATAGGCCGGGGGGCCTACATCCTGCGCGACTGTGAGGCAACGCCGGATGCCATCCTCATCGCCACCGGCTCTGAAGTGGGCCTGGCGATGGCGGCGGCGGAGCGCCTGGCGGCCGCCGGCAAGCAGCTGCGGGTGGTCTCGATGCCCTGCGCCGAGGTGTTCGAGCTGCAGGACGCGGCCTATCGCGAGTCGGTGCTGCCCAGCGATATTCTCGCCCGGGTGGCAGTAGAGGCGCTGCACGCCGACTACTGGTACAAGTACGTCGGCCTGGACGGCAGGGTGGTGGGTATGACCACCTTTGGCGAATCCGCGCCCGCCGGCGACCTGATGAAGCACTTCGGTTTTACGGTGGAAAACGTGGTCGCCGTCGTCGAGGAGGTCCTGTAGGAGTCCCCCGGGCCCCCTGAAGGAGAAATGCTTGTTGCGACTGGCGATTAACGGCTACGGCAGGATCGGCCGCAGCGTGCTGAGGGCGCTCTACGAGAGCCCCCTGCAATCACAAATGCAGGTGGTGGCGGTCAACGAACTGGCCGATGCCCGCACGGTACTGCACCTGACCCGCTATGATTCCACCCACGGGCGCTTCAGCGGCAGCCTGGACGGAGACGAAAGCCGGTTGTGGGTAAATGGCGACCCCATCGTGCTGCTGCGGCGCCCCCGGATCGAGGACCTGCCCTGGGGCGAGCTCGGCATAGACATGGTGCTGGAGTGCACCGGTGCCTTTTCCGACCGCGCCACCGCGGAGCTGCACCTGCGGCAGGGGGCGGGCAAGGTACTGTTTTCCCAGCCCGCCGAGGCGGATGTGGACGCCACCGTGGTCTACGGCGTCAATCACCGCGAGCTGCGGGCGGGCCATCGCATCGCCTCCACCGCCTCATGCACCACCAACGGCATCGTGCCGGTGATCCAGGCCCTGCACGAGGCGGTGGGTATCGACAGCGGCACCATCACCACTATTCACTCCGCGATGAATGACCAGCCGGTGCTGGACGCCTACCACCACACCGACCTGCGCAAGACCCGGGCAGCCTCCCAGTCCATCATTCCGGTGGATACCGGGCTGGCCCGGGGCGTGGAGCGGATCCTGCCGGTGATGGCGGGGCGGTTCACCGCCCAGGCACTGCGGGTGCCCACCCTCAATGTCTCGGCCCTGGACCTCACCGTATACACCAGTACCGACACAGACACGGCGGCCATTAACCGCGTTTTATATGACGCAGCTCAAACCGGTTTCGACGGTGTGCTGGGCTATACTGAGGAGCTGCTGGCCTCGTGCGATTTCAACCACGATCCCCGCTCCAGCATCGTCGATGCGAGCCAGACCCGGGTCAGCGGCAGGCGCCTGGTGAAGGTGCTCACCTGGTTCGACAACGAGTGGGGCTACGCCAATCGCATGCTGGATGTGGCCAGGTACTGGGCCAGCCTGTAGCAGTCCAGTTTCGTCAACCAGGATCCATGGAGAGCCGGGACCAATGACAGTGAAAGTCGATTTGATGCGCAACTTCGATCTGAAGGGGAAGCGGGTGCTGATCCGTGAGGACCTGAATGTGCCGGTCAAGGATGGGCAAGTGAGCAGTGATGCCCGTATCCGCGCCGCGCTGCCGACCATAGAGGCAGCTGTCAGTGCCGGCGCCAGGGTGATCCTGATGTCGCACCTGGGTCGCCCGGTGGAGGGGGAGTTCGACCCGCAGTTTTCAATGGCGCCGGTGGCCAGCCACCTCGCCGGCCTGCTGGGCAGGCCGGTCCCGCTGGTGACCGACTGGCGCGGGGGTGTCGCCCTGGCCGATGGCGAGGTCGCGATGCTGGAAAACGTGCGCTTCAATCCGGGTGAAAAGAAAAACGGCGAGGAGCTGGCCCGGGCCTACGCGGCCATTTGCGACATCTTCGTGATGGACGCCTTCGGCACCGCGCACCGGGCCGAGGCGTCCACCCACGGCGTCGGCAGGTTTGCGCCGGTTGCCTGTGCCGGGCCGCTGCTGGAGGGTGAACTGAACGCGCTGGAAAAAGCGCTGGCGGATCCGGCCCGGCCCATGGTGGCCATCGTCGGCGGCTCCAAGGTGTCCACCAAGCTGACAGTGCTGGAAACCCTGTCGGCCAAGGTCGACCAGCTGGTGGTGGGGGGAGGCATCGCCAACACGTTCCTGGCCGCCAGCGGCAAGCCCGTGGGCAAGTCCCTGTGCGAACACGAACTGGTCCCCGCGGCCCGGGCCCTGATGCAGCAGACCAGCATCCCCCTGCCCGCGGACGTGGTAACCGCGAAAGAGTTCTCCGAGACTGCCGCCGCCAGCCTGAAGGCGGCCGGTGACGTCGCGGAGGACGACATGATCCTGGATATCGGCCCGGTGGCCGCGGCGGAAATTGCCACCATTCTCAAGGGGGCCGGCACCATCCTGTGGAACGGCCCGGTGGGCGTGTTCGAGTTCAGCCAGTTCGCCGCGGGGACCGAGACGATCGCCCGGGCCATCGCCGACAGCCCGGCCTTTTCCCTGGCGGGCGGGGGCGATACCCTGGCCGCGATTGACAAATTTGGTATCGCCGATAAGGTCTCGTATATATCGACCGGCGGCGGCGCCTTCCTGGAGTACGTGGAGGGCAAGATTCTACCTGCGGTCGCGATGCTCGAGCAGCGTCGCGGTCGAGGACCGGAGTAAGTGATCGCTTCAATTCCCATCCTGCGAATGAAAGGAACACCACCATGGCACTAATCAGTATGCGACAGTTGCTGGACCACGCCGCCGAGCACGGCTACGGGGTACCGGCGTTCAACGTCAACAACCTCGAGCAGACCCGGGCCATCATGGAGGCGGCGGACAAGACCAACTCCCCGGTCATCATGCAGGCCAGCGCGGGCGCCAGGAAATATGCCGGCGCACCCTTCCTGCGGGCGATGATGGAAGCGGCGATGAACGAGTTTCCCCATATCCCGGTGGTGGTACACCAGGATCACGGGGTGTCGCCGGCGGTCTGCCAGCGCTCGATCCAGCTGGGGTTCAGCTCGGTGATGATGGACGGCTCCCTGGGCGAGGACGGCAAGACCCCGATGGACTACGACTACAATGTGGCGGTCACCCGGCGGGTGGTTGAAATGGCCCATGCCTGTGGAGTATCCGTCGAGGGGGAGCTCGGCTGCCTGGGATCGCTGGAGACAGGCGAAGCGGGTGAGGAGGACGGTATCGGCGCCGAGGGCAAGCTCACCCACGACCAGATGCTCACCGACCCGGAGGAAGCGGCCGAGTTCGTCAAGGCCACCGGGGTCGACGCCCTGGCCATCGCCTGCGGCACCAGCCACGGCGCCTACAAGTTTACCCGCCCCCCGACCGGTGACATCCTGGCGATCGATCGCATCAAGGAGATCAACGCCCGCATTCCCAACACCCACCTGGTCATGCACGGTTCCTCCTCGGTGCCCCAGGAGTGGCTGGCGATCATCAACCAGTACGGCGGCGCCATCCCCGAGACCTACGGCGTGCCCCTGGAGCAGATCCAGGAAGGGATCCGCCATGGCGTGCGCAAGGTGAATATCGATACCGACCTGCGGCTGGCCTCCACCGGCGCGATCCGTCGCTTCCTGGCCCAGAAACCGGCGGAGTTCGATCCCCGCAAGTACCTGGCGGAAACCATCACGGCCATGCGCGATATCTGCATCGAGCGCTACGAGGCCTTCGGCACCGCCGGCAATGCGGGCAAGATCAAGGTTCTTTCGCTGGCGGCCATGCAAGGCGCCTACGACGCGGGCAAGCTGAACCAGCGGGTGAACTGAGCCCCGGCCTTGACGCCGCAGCAACTGCGGGCGCTGCGCGAGGGCTTGCCGGCGTTCGCTCGGGCGAGGAAGGTAAACCCCCTCCAGCGGGAGTTCTGCCGGTTCTACGGCATCGATTTCCAGGACCGGCTGCCGGGGGTGAAATACCGGGTCGGCACGGTATCTTCCGGCGCCTGTACCCTGGCCGTGCACCGCTGGTTGCAGACCGGCGCGAGCAGCAACCTGCTGCTGGTGCACGGCTATTTCGACCACAGCGGCCTGTTCGGCAAACTTGTCGAATACGGACTGTCCCGCGGCTGCAACGTGCTGATCTTCGACCTGCCCGGCCACGGCCTGTCCTCGGGAGAGCCCGCGGTGATCGACGATTTCGCCGATTACGGCCGGGCGATTGACGCCGTACTTGAAGCTGTGAAACTGCCGCGTCTCCCACTGTGGGTGATGGCCCAGAGCACCGGTTGCGCCGCCCTGATCGAATATGCCCGCGCGTATCCCTGGCCGTTCGCCGCGGTGGTCCTGCTGGCCCCGCTGGTGCGCCCCTACGAGTGGCGCTGGGGGCGCCTGGCCCACATGCTGTTGCGTCCCTTTGCCCACAGTATCGAGCGCAAGTTCGCCCCGAATTCCACCGACCGGGCGTTTCTGGAATTCCTGCGACAGGACCCGTTGCAGAGCCGGCGCCTGCCCGTGCGCTGGGTGACGGCCCTGGGCAAGTGGATGGATTCGCTGCCGGCGCAGGACCTTGGCGTCGGCCCGGCCATGATCGTGCAGGGGGACGCCGACCATACCGTGGACTGGCGTTACAATATCCCGTTTTACCAGCGCCTGTTTCCCGGCAGCCGGGTGAAAATGGTGCCGGGCGCGGGGCATCAACTGGCGAATGAAGCCACGGCCATCAGGGAGCGCTACCTGGCTGCAGTGGGGCGCTATCTCGGGGACCAGGGACTGCCAGCCAGTCACTTGTCCGGCGGATAACAACCCGCCGCGCTGAGCAGTTCGTACAGCGGCTGCATCGCATCGCCATAGCGCCGCCAGCGACCGATGGCGTTCTGGTAGATGGGTTGGCGCACCTGCACTGCGCTCGCGGTTGCGACACTGGCGCCACGATGATGAAAATCCAGGCACTGCTGCTCCCAGGGCAGGCCACAGTAGGCAACCAGCTTTTTTGCGGCCGCCTCGGGATCAGTCACCAGCTCCTCGTAATCAAGCTCGAGCAGGCCACCCGGCAGAACCTCCTGCCAGTGGCGTATCAACTGGTCGAACCTGAGGTAGTAGCGACCGCAGTCCAGCAGGTCGTAACTGTAATAGTAGTGACGGAAACCGGTCGCGAACAGCTGGCGGTAGTTGCTGAGGCAGGTATCCATCGGGTCGCGTCGAAGGCAGATCAGTTTCGCCCCGGGCAGCGCGAGCCGGATCAGGCCGAGGTACATGAAGTTGAGGGGCAATTTGTCGATAAAGTGCGGCGAGTGACCCGTCCTCGGCCGGGTGCTGTCAATATAGGCTGCACCGAGGGCGGCCATATCCAGCCGCAGGGACTGTTCCATCGTTGCGATATCCAGCACCTCCTCGGACTCTGACCCGGTCATTTCTTTCACTTGCAGCGGGAACGCCAGCAGTTCCCCGGCGGCAAAAACACTGGAATGGCTGCCCAGGATCTGTTCAACCAGGGTAGTGCCGGTGCGAGGCATGCCCACGACAAAAATGGGCTCCGGGTTGTCGCAGCCCCCTGCCGGCACTGCGCTTCGGAACAGCTCGCGGCCAAACAGTGCCTGCACCCTGTCAAACAGCGCGGCGTCCAGTGCGGGCCGGTAGGCAACACGCTGGACCTGTCGCTGTTTCGCCCACTGCAGGTTTTCGAGGGCGGCGGTAAATTCCCCGAGATCCTCCAGCTCCTTGGCGATCGCGTGCCCG